>SCUY01000189.1 GCA_004322525.1 Lysobacter sp.
CGCCGGAGATCGCCACGAATGCACAGATCGCCGCTTTCTATGGTCGGTTCGGCGTGGCGCCCGCGAAGTTCGCTAAGGTCATGGACAGCTACGAGGTCGAGGCGAAGATCAAGCACGCGACCCAGTTCATCGATCGCAATGGCGTCGACAGCACGCCATCGCTGGTCATCAACGGCCGTTACCGCGCCGGCGGCGCAACGCCGGAGGACATGCTCCGCATTGCCGGGGCGCTCATCCAGCGCGAGCGCAAGACGTCCCCGGTGCCATAACGCGCTTTGTCATCGCGCGCCTCACCGCACGCTCGTTATCCTCGCGCCCATCTCCGGCACAGCGTGCCGGCCGTCATTTGGAGAATCGCACCGATGATCCGCTTTTCGACCTTCCATTCCCGCGCGCTGCGTTGCGCGCTGGTGCTGACCATCGCGGTCCTCGTCAGCGCCTGCAGCCGTCCCGGCGAGCCTGCGGCCGGGGGTGCCGCGGCGCCTGCCGTTGCCGGCGACCGTGCACAGGCATCGCGCCCCGCGATCACGCCCGAACCGCCGCCGCCTCCCCGCACGCCGGGGCCGGTGGTGCCGCCACAAGGGCCCGAGCCTGTGCGTGGGAAGGATTACGAGGAGATCGCCAATGGCGCGCCGTTCGAGGCGGTGCCCGGCAAGATCGAAGTGGTGGAGGTATTCGGCTATGTCTGCCCGGCCTGCGCGCGCTTCGCGCCGCTTGTCGAGCCGTGGCATCGCAAGCTGCCTGAAGACGTGCACTTCACCTATGTACCGGCACCGTTCGGCCCGGAGTGGGATCCCTACGCGAAGGCGTACTTCGCGGCGCAGTCGCTCGGACTGGTCGATCGCACGCACATGGCCCTGATCAACGCGATCCACGCCAACAACACCATGCCGGGTGAAGGCGACAAGCCCGACCCCCAGGCAATCGCCGATTTCTACGCCGCCTACGGGGCCAATCCGAAGCAGTTCCTCGACCTCATGAACAGTTTCGCGGTAGCCACCAAGGTCAATCGCGGGAAGCAGTTCATGCAGCGCAGTGGAGTGACCGGTACGCCCACCATGGTGGTCAATGGCAAGTACCGCGTGACCGGCGGCGAGAGCTACGACGACGTACTACGGATCACCGAGCACCTGATCGCCCGCGAGCGCGCGGCAATGTCAGGTGCCGCAACGGCTCCTGCATCGGGCGCGGGTGGCTGACGCCTCCGCGCGCGACATGCCCGTCCGCCGCCTGAAGCTGCTCAGTGCGAACATCCAGGCGGGGTCGAGCACGCGCGGTTACCACGACTATGTCGCCCGCAGCTGGTCGCACGTACTGCCCATGGGCGACAAGCGCGGCAGCCTCGACACCATCGCGAGGCTCGCTGCGGGGCACGACATCGTCGGGCTCAACGAGAGCGACCCGGGCAGCCTGCGCTCGGGCTTCACCAACCAGACGCATTACCTGGCCCAGCGCGGCGGCTTCGCCTACTGGAGCCACCAGCCGAACCGTCGCATGGGTGGCCTGGCTTCGAGCGCGAACGGGCTGCTGAGCAAGATCGAGCCGCGCGACGTGGTCAACCATGCCTTGCCCGGGCGCATTGCCGGGCGTGGGGTGCTGGTGGCGCGTTTCGGTGCGCGGGACGACTCCCTGACCATCGCGATCGCCCACCTCTCGCTCGGCGCGAGCTCGCGCGCGGCGCAACTCGACTTCATCGCGGACCTGCTGCAGGGCCATCCCAATGCAGTGCTGATGGGCGACTTCAACTGCACCGTTGACCAGCCGGAAATGCAGGTGCTGTTCCAGCGCACCCGTCTGCAGGCACCCGCGCACCGAACGCCGACGTTTCCGAGTTGGCGTCCACAGCGGGCGATCGACCACATCCTGCTGAGCGACAGCCTGGCACCGGTGTGCTGCAGCGCCGTCGCCGCGGCGTTTTCCGATCACCTGGCGCTGTCGGTCGAACTCGACGTGCCGGACGCATGCCTGGCCTGACCTGCGTATCACCGCGCGACCAGCGCGCCACGAGGATGCGCTGACCGTACTTTCGTGCATCGCATCGGCCTGTCGCCATCGCGCCCGCCGGACCGACGATCACGCCGCCGGCGTTGCCCAAAAAGAAAGGCCGGTGGCGAGCCACCGGCCTTTCCGTTTCATTGCCTAAGCGATCAGAAGCGGTAATCGGCACTCATGTACCAGAAGCTGCCCGGCAGGTCATACGTACCGGCGTCATAACCATTGAGCGAGCACGTCACGCATACCGGTGGCTCCTTGCCGAACAGGTTGTTCGCACCCACCGCCAGGCGCAGTCCCTGCAGCGACAGCGCGTCCTTCCAGCTGAACTGCACGTCGTGGTAGACCACCGCGCCGAGACGGTTGTAGCCGCGTGTATTGAGGCAGCCCGGCACATCCGAAACGATCGCGTTCGCGCAGTTCTCCTCCACTGCATCGATGTAGCGCAGGCCGTAGCTCAGGCCGAGATTGCCCATGTTCCAGCCCATCCGCATATTCGCCTGCCACGCGGGAATGGCGCTGTCGCTGGTCTCGATGCCCACGCGGCGCGAGGACTCGATGCCATCGGCATCCACCGCGCGGTAGCCCAGCACTCGGGTCGCCTGCGCAGCGATGTCGAACGTGCCCCAGCTCCATTCCGGGCTCTGCCAGTTGGCCTTGAGATCGACGCCGTCGGTCTTGATCGTGCCGAAGTTCTGCAGGAAGTTGTTGGGTGGATTGAGGTTGCCATTGCTCTGACGCGTGAACGGCCTGCAGAGCACGGCATTGGTGCCACCACCGGCGATGCAGGCGTTGAGCAGCGCCTGGATATCACGTGACTGGATCGCACCGTCGATCTTGTGACGGTAGTAGCCCAGCTCGAAATCGAGCCGGCGCGACCAGGAGAGGTTCTCCGCCCAGCCCGGGCTGTAGACGACGCCGAATGTATGGCTCTTCGACTGCTCCGGACGCAGGCGGGGATTGCCGCCGGTGAATGTGGTGATCTGCGTATTGGCCTGTTCGAAGTTGTCAGGCACGCCCTGCGCGACGCAAGCCGCCTCGGTGCCGGCCGTAACGCCATTGGCACGGTTCACCACCGGCGTACCGGTCGGCCCGCAGGGATCGACGAGCGTCGCGCCGAATTGCGTCAGGCCGTACAGCTCGCCGAGATTCGGAGCGCGGAAACCTTCCGAATAGGTGCCACGCAGTACGAGATCCTCGATCGGCTGCCAGCGGAAGCCGAGCTTGCCGGTAGTCGCACCGCCGAAGGTCGAGTAATCCGAATAACGCACCGCCGCGGAGACGTCGAGTGTGGCCAGCACCGGAGCGTTGAACTCGGTGTAGATCTCCTTGACCGTGTAGTCGGCCGAGACCGGTGCAGCGAACGAATCCTGCGACTCGCCCGTCTGGCGCAGCGGATCGGGATTGAACGTGCCACGGTACTTGCGGAATTCGGCACCGGCGGCGAAACCGACCGCACGATCGCCGATGTCGAACAGGTCGCCGGTGATGTTCGCCGACACCAGATCAAGCACCTGCTTGCTCGAGTCGATCTGGTTGGTGCGGATGTAATTGATCATCGCCGGGGTGAACGGCCGCCCCTGGCCACCGAAGATGTCGAGCGGAACGCAGCCGGGCACCGCCGCGCAAACAGCCGGATCGCCGAGCGCCAGCTTGATCTTGGCGACGTTGTAGCCGTTGGTGAACCGCTGCGTCGCCTTGTTCTCCGAATGGACGAGGTTGAGGTCCCAGGTGAACGTGCGCTCGGTACCGAAGATGCCATCCAGCCCCGCGTTGAAGTAGGTGGTGTCCACATCCTGGGTAAACAGGCGCGGCCCCACTTCCAGCGGCCGGCGGCCGATGAAGATGAAGTTGTTGTTCGCATCGAGCGCAAAGCCGAACGGGTTGTACGGGTGGTTCGCCGGGATCGAAACGGTGTCGGCGATGCCGCCGGTACCGGCACCAGGACCTACGAAGATCGGTTCGGGCGCCGCCTGGTTCTGCGACTGGCGGTTGTTGTAAAGCGCCTTGATGTGCAGCCGGGTGTTTTCGGTCAGGTCATAACCAAGGCTCGTGAACAGTGCCTTTCGCTTGCTCGGGGTGAGCAGCAGGTTGAACGGCGAATAGTTGAAGCGATCGGAGCCATCGAAACTGTTGTAGGTGCCACCGTTCGGGTTGGTCGGATCGAAGACCGGGGTAGTGGTGCCGTTGTTGAGCGTGATGTTGTAGAACCTGGTGTTGGTCGGGTCGAAGAAAACGTAACGCCCCTGCGGCGTGCCTGAACTGCAGGCGCCAAGGCCCGCTCCCGGCTCGCAGCTCGCCGACTGCGCCCACTTGCCGGAGCTGATCGCATCCTGCTCGTAGTAGCTGGCCGAGAACACCGAGGACCAGCGCTCGCCGCTGCCGCCAAGCGTCAGCGACGCTTCCTTGGTCGGGCCACCCTTGCTGAATTCACCGTAGTAGGTATGCAGTTCTGCGCCATCGAACTTCTTGCGCGTGATGATGTTGACCACGCCGGCGATCGCATCGGAGCCGTAGATGGCCGAGGCGCCGTCCTCCAGCACTTCGACCCGCTCGACGATCGCCAGCGGAATCGTATTGAGGTCCGCGCTGCCGCTTACGCCCGAGGCGGAGGATTCGTTGACCCAGCGGATGCCGTCGACGAGCACGAGAACGCGCTGCGAACCGAGGTTGCGCAGGTCGACCTGCGCCGAGCCGGCACCGATGCCGCCACCGTCCGGCGGGTAGCCGAAGTTGCCCGAGGAATTGAACTTCGCGTTCAGCGCCTTGCCGCTGGCGGTGAGCTGCTGGAGGATCTCGCCCACCGTCTGCACGCCGGTCTGTTCCAGCTTCGCGCGGTCCAGCACCAGCACCGGCTGTGCGGTGACCTTGGCGGTCTGCTTGATGCGCGAGCCGGTGACCGTCACCGAATCGAGCTGCCGGGCCTGGTCGGCGGGGGCAGCATCCTGGGCGGCGGCGATCGCGGGCATCGCGACCAGGAGGGACAGCTGTATGGCTTTCGCCAGGGTATGGCGGCGCAACGCTTTCATGGTTCTCTCTCCGTAAGAAGGCTCAAGCAGGACCGGCCGCGCGTTTCGTTCTGGCGGCGTCATGCGGTTGTAAACGTTTTGTGAATCAGCGACAAGGGTCGCCTCGGGTTTTCGTCCCCCCGGCCGATAAGGAGCCGATCGGCGGTGGCCTCGATCACCACGGGACGTTCAGATGCGGTCGATATAGTCGGGCGATGCCCCGCACCCGCCTTTTTCCGCTGCTTGTCGCGCTGATCGCGTCCACTTCGGCCTGCGCGCAGATCACGCCGCCGCCCGATGCCCGGACCCCTACCCCGCCCCCCGCGCGGCCGGTACCGGTGGGGCATGTCGACCTGCGGCTCGACCGTATCCGGGAAGCGCTGGCGGCTGCCGAATCCGGGCGATTCGATGCGACGGCCTATGCCGACCTCGCCGGGCATCCGCTGTACGCCTGGATTGAATACGCCGACATGTCGCGGGCCCTCGGCAGCGTGGGTCGCGAGCGGGCGGAAGGTTTCCTGCGGCGTTATGACGGCCAGGCCGCGGCGGCCATGTTCCGTTCGCGCTGGCTCGCCGAGGCCGGACGGCGCGAGGACTGGGCGGCGGTCGCTGCCGCCTGGCGGCCGCAGATCACCGACCCCGCCTTGCGCTGCACGTGGCTGCAGGCGGAAAGCGCGCTGGGCCGTACGGGCCCCTCCTGGACGACCGAGGCGCAGACGCTGTGGCGGAACGCGTCGGAATCCCTGCCGCCGCAATGCGACCCTGTTTTCGCGGCGCTCGATGCACGTGGTGGCCTCACGCCCGCGTTGCGCTGGGAGCGCCTGGACCGCGCTGCGGAAGCCTGGCAACCGGCGGTGATGCGCGCCGCCGCACGCGGCCTGCCCGCAGGGGAGGCCACGCTCGCGAATGATTACGCCGCCTTCGTCGAGGCGCTTCATGACCGCGCCCTTTCCTGGCCACGTACCGAGCGCAGCCGTCGCATCGCCTCCTATGGCCTCGCGCGTTATGCCAAGTCGGTGCCGCAGGACGCGCAGGCGCAACTCGACAGGTTCGGCACGGTGCTCGGCTTCACCGAGGCAGACCGCGGGCGCGTGCTGTACCAGGCGGCGCTGTGGGCCGCGTCGTCCTACGACCCCGGCTCCGCGCAGCGGCTCGCGGCGGTGCCGGAGGCCTCGTACGACGAGAGGCTCCACGAATGGCGCGTGCGCGAAGCGATCGCGCGCTCGGACTGGCCTGCCGCACTCACCGCGATCCGGCGCATGGGCGCGAAGCAGCGGTCGGATTCGCGCTGGACATATTTCGAGGCACGCCTGGCCGAACGCACCGGCGATCGCGCGACCGCCGATCGCCTGTACCGCGAGGCGGCACGCAAACCCGAATTCCACGGCTTCCTCGCCGCCGACCGGCTTGGCCAGCCCTATGCGCTCTGCCCCTGGCAACCGGGCGACTCGTCGACGGTGCGGGCCGGCGTGGTGAACGATCCAGCCATCGTGCGTTCGCTCGCGCTGTACGACCTCGACCGCCTCTCCTGGGCGACAGCGGAGTGGAACGAGGCGATGGCCCGTCTCGACCCCGCGCGCCGGATCACCGCCGTGCAGCTCGCGCAGGAGCACGGCTGGTTCGATCGCGCGGTCTTTTCACTCGGCAAGGCCGATCCCGAGGAACTGCGCCTGTACACACTGCGTTTCCCGTTGCACCACGATGCGACGATCCGCCGCGAGGCAGCGCGACAGCGCATCGACCCGGCGTGGGTCGCCGCGGAGATCCGTGCGGAGAGCATCTTCAATTCCAAGGCCCGCTCAGGCGCGAACGCACTCGGCCTGATGCAGGTGTTACCGGCCACCGGCGCGAGCACCGCGGCGAAGATAGGGCTGCCGTGGAATGGCGAATCCAGCCTGTATGACGCCGACACCAATATCGCGCTGGGCACCGCCTATCTGCGCCAGCTGCTCGACAGTTACGGCGAGGGCAAACCCTACTTCACCATCGCCGGCTACAACGCCGGCCCGGCGCCGCTGAACCGCTGGAAGTCGCAACGGCCCGGCATGGACCCCGACTTCTGGATCGAGACGATCACCTACAAGGAAACACGCGACTACGTGGCGCGCGTACTCGCCTTCAGCGTGATCTACGACTGGCGCCTGGATGGCGATGCATTGCGCATCAGCGACCGCCTGGCCGGTCGTTTCGACGGCAAGCGGACCGGCTTCAGCTGCCCGCTGGCTGCCACGCCCGTGGCGCCGCAGCCGATCAAAAAACCCACGGGCCGGCGACGCTGAGGCATCCTCTGGCGCACCCTTCCAGAGGAGATCGACATGGGAATGCTCGACACGCTGCTTGGACACGCCGGTGAGAAGAACGTCGCCGACCTGCAGGAAGAGTTCGCGCCGCTGCTTGCCCAGGGCGAACCGCTGCAACGCGCCTTCGGCTTCGTGCGCGACCTGATCGTCTTCACCGATCGCCGCATGATCCTCGTCGACAAGCAGGGCATCACCGGCAAGAAGATGTCCTTTCTCAGCATTCCCTATCGGGCAGTGGTGATGTATTCGATCGAGACCGCCGGGCATTTCGACCTCGATGCGGAACTTCGGATCTGGGTCTCGAGCCAGCCCGAGCCCATCTCGCGCACGCTCGGCCGCGGTGCCGGCGCGCAGGACATCATCGCGATCCTCGCGCAGAACACCCGCTGAGCATGCAGGTCTACCTCGTCGGCGGCGCGGTGCGCGATCCATTGCTCGGCCTTCCGCCGGGCGATCGCGATTTCGTCGTCGTCGGCAGTACGCCGCAGGCGATGCTCGATGCCGGCTACAAGCCGGTGGGCCGCGATTTTCCGGTGTTCCTGCATCCGGAAACCGGCGAGGAATACGCGCTGGCGCGCACCGAGCGCAAATCCGGGCGCGGTTATCGGGGCTTTGTCGTCGACGCGGATCCTTCCGTCACCCTGGAGGACGACCTGCAACGCCGCGACTTCACCATCAATGCGATCGCGCGCGAAGTGCGCGACGACGGCACCTGCGGTGACATCGTCGATCCGCTGCACGGGGTGGCCGATCTTGAACAGCGTGTCCTGCGCCACGTCGGGCCCGCCTTCATCGAAGATCCGCTTCGCGTGTTGCGCGCGGCGCGGTTCATGGCACGGCTCGCGCCACTGGGTTTCAACCTCGCGCCGGAAACGCTCGCGCTGATGCGTCAGATGTCGGCCATGGGCGAGCTCGCCGACCTCACGCCCGAACGCGTCTGGCAGGAGTTGCGGCGTGCAGTCGCCAGCGCGAAGCCATCCGCTTTTCTTCGCACGCTGCACGATGCCGGCGCACTCGCTGTCGTGCTGCCGGAAGTCGATGCCTTGTACGGCGTGCCGCAACGCGCCGAATACCATCCGGAAATCGATACCGGCGTGCATGTCGAGATGGTCTGCGACATGGCGGCGCAGCTGGCGCCGGCCGACGACGTTATCGGCTTCGCTGCGCTGACCCACGACCTGGGCAAGGCCTGCACGCCGGCCCACGTGCTACCGAAACACATCGGCCACGAGCAAGCGGGGCTGATGCCACTGCGCGATGTCTGCGACCGCCTGAAGGTGCCCACCGCGCATCGGCAACTTGCGATGGCCGTCTGCCGCGAGCATCTCAACGTGCACCGCTTCGACGAATTGCGTGCGACCACCGTGCACGACCTGATCCAGCGCTGCGATGGCTTCCGCAACCCCGGCCGCATTGCGCAGCTGGCGCTCGCCTGCGAGGCCGACAAGCGTGGACGGCTGGGTCTGGAAGACGCGCCGTATCCGCCGCGCGAGGGGCTGTTGCGGGCCTTCGATGCAGCGCGTTCCGTACGCGCCGACCTGCTGCCGCACGAAGGCCTGCAGGGGCCGAAAGTAGGGGAAGCCCTGCGTCGTGCGCGCATCGATGCGATCGCGCAGGCCACCGGCAAGAAGCCCTGAGTCGCGCGGGTATCGCGCTGCGGGATGGACTGTTCCTGCCGCTCAGGCGGTCTGCAGGCGCGCAGCGAGAATGTCTTCCAGTGAACACGGCCGGGCGAAGAAAAAGCCTTGCCCCAGGTTGCAGCCCAGCGCTATCAGTGCCTGCCGCTGTTCTTCCGTCTCGATACCCTCGGCCACCACTTCCATGCGCTGCGAATGCGACAGTGCGAGGATCGCGCGCACCACGGCGGTGCTGCTGCCTTCTTCTTCGCGTCGCAGGTCGCCCACGAACGAACGATCGATCTTGAGCGTGTGCATCTGGAAGCGGTGCAGGTAGCTCAGCGACGAGTAACCGGTGCCGAAATCGTCCAGTGCCACCTCGACACCGTGCGCACGCAGGCGCTGGAATACGCGCCCGACCTGCTCGGGATTCTCCAGCAGCGCCCCTTCGGTGACCTCGATCCGTACCTGCGAAGGTTGCACCGAGTTCGCCTCGAGCAGCGCGATGAAGCGCAGGTCGAGATCGGATGAGCGGAAATGCCGCGGCGAGAAGTTCAGGTTGACGTACTGGCCCGGCTCGAGCAGTTGCGGAATCACCTGCATCGCGCGATCGAACAGCTGCCAATCCAGCGCTTCCATGCAGCCGATCGCCTCGGCCAAGGGAAGGAAAAGGCCGGGCGCGAGCATGCCGCGCTCGGGGTGGTTCCATCGCATCAGCGCCTCGTAGCCGACTACGCCAGCGTCGGCGAGCCGCACGATGGGCTGGAAAAACGGCAGGAACTCATGGCGGATCAGCCCGCGACGCAACTCGCCTTCGGTCTCAAGCAGGTGCAGGGCCTCGTCGTTGAGCTCCTCGTCGAAGACCTCGAAACGGTGGCGACCGGCCGCCTTGGCCCGATACATGGCGATGTCGGCGTCGCGCAACAGTTCCTCCGGGCTGGTGTAGTCGGGCGAACCCATCGCGATGCCCACGCTCACGCCGCTGAAGATTTCCTTGCCTTCCACGCGCACCGGCTCGCGCAACGCATCGATCACCCGCTGCGCCATGCGGATCGCGCCATCCGTCCCGTCCACCTCCATCAGGATGGCGAACTCGTCGCCGCCCAGGCGCGCGACCATGTCGCGCCCGGCGCGTACACAATGGGAGAAGCGTTGCGCAACCTCTTTGAGCAATCCATCCCCGATGAGGTGCCCGACCGAGTCGTTGATCACCTTGAAGCGGTCCAGGTCCATGAACAGCACCGCGAAGCGGTAGTGCGGGTCGCGCTCGCGATGCGCCAGCGCGCGGGTGATCTGGTCACGCAGGTAGGCGCGGTTGGGAAGGCCGGTGAGCGAATCGTGCAGCACCTGGTGCTTGAGCCGTTGTTCGATGCGCTCGCGCTCCTCGATCTGCTGGGACAACTCCACCGTTCTTTCGGCCACGCGTCCCTCGAGTTCGGCATAGGCGTTCTTCAGTTCGCCCGCGGCGCGCTGTCGCTCCAGCCCGTTGGCAACCTGGTAGCTGATGAAGGTAAGCAGCTCGCGATCACGGTCGGTATAGCCTGTGCCTTCGGTGTAGCTCTGCACTGCCAGCAGCCCCATCACACGTTCGCCCACCACCAGCGGCACGCCAAGCCAAGCCGTGCTCTCGGGACCGGAATACACGATCTCGCCGGTGGCCTCCAATCGCTGCAGCTCGGCAAGGCTGCCAGGAACGGTCTTGTCGAAAAGGCATGGGCGACGCTGGCGAATCACGTATTCGGAAAGCCCACGGCCGAGCCGGCGGCTGGTGCCGTGGCTGCGGAACTGGTCGACGTAGTACGGAAAATCCAGCCGCTCACCGTCCTCGGACAAGGTGGCGATGTAGAAATTCCGGGTATCGAGGAACTCGCCGACGATCGCGTGCACGGCGAGGTAGAACTCGTCGAGATTGGTCGCGGTGTGCGAAAGTTCGGCGATGCGGAATAGCGTTTCCTGCAGACGCACGCTGCGCCTGAGCTCGCGGGTGCGCTGCTCGACGCGGGATTCAAGCTCCTCCTGCGCCATCTTTCGATCGACGGCGGTGAGTATGTGGCTGCCGACGTAGGTCAGCAGCGCCTGGTCGGCAGGTGTGTAACGCGGCCGTTCGATATAACTCTGTACCACCAGTACGCCACGCACGCGGTCACCGAACATCACCGGCACACCGAGCCAGTCGAAACACTCCAGGCCTATTTCCCGGGTCGGGCCGGAAACCGTCCGGCGGATCTCGTTTGGCGCACCCATCAGCGGGCGCTTGTCACGGATCAGATACCAGGTGAGCCCGCTCTCCATCACCGTCATCGGGATGAATTCGTTGGCGTCGCGAACCAGCGGGTCAATCGTGTCCTTGAGATAGATGAAACGCAGGGCATCGGTGACATCGTCGTACAGCGCGATGTAGAAGTTCTCGGCGTACATGAAGCGGCCGACGATGCCGTGCAGTTCACGCAGCATGTCGCCCAGATCCATGTCCGAACTGGCCATGTCGGCGATGGCGAACAGGGCGGACTGCAGCTGGCCCGAGTGCTCCAACTGCTGCAGGGAGCCGGTCAGCAGCGTCTTTTCGAAGATCGCCGCCGCCAACGGTGCAAGCACATGCACGTGCTCCTCGATGGCAGGGCGGGATGCGTTAGTTCCATTGGCGACCAGGCCCAGGCCGTAGCGGCCGTCGTCGACCGTGATGCGACAGGCGACGCGTCCGGCCACGTCATCGGCGGCCCAACCCTGTTCGCGGGCGGCGAGGGCGAGCGCCGGGTCGACGACATGCAGGTCGCCGGGTTCGTGCACCTGCATCCGCCCCCGTGCGATCTGCCAGCCCATCACCACGCCAGTGAGGCCTTCGCCTTCCAGGTAGTCGGCGGCGCGGGTGGCGAAGGTGGGGATGTCCGGCGCGCCGAGCAGGTGCGCAAGCACCCGGCCAAGGTTGTGGCGGGAACCGTGGGGCACAGTGAATGGCGTGATGGGTGTATCCACGATGACAATCCAGGTCGGCGCCCCTCCGGGGACACTCCGGGCCATTAACGGCTGGAATGTGACGACGCTTGAGCTGCGCCATCCAGCCGGATCCGGAAGCGGGCGCCACGCAAGAGTGGCTATCGGCTCCCGAACCCTTGCCTATGGAATGGGCGGCGCGCCTTCAACGCCCGTGAACGGGGCGATGTGCGCGCACCGCCATCACCACGCCGAGCCCGGCCAGCAACGACACCGCCGAGGTTCCACCGAAGCTCAGCAGCGGCATCGGCACGCCCACCACCGGCAGCAGCCCGGCGATCATCCCGCCGTTGACGATCACGTAGACGCAGAAGGCAAGGCTCAGCGCGCCGGCGATAAGCCGCGAGTAACCATCGCGCGCCTCGTTGGCGATCCACAGGCAGCGCCCGATCACGAACAGGTACAGCGCCAGCACGGTCACCACGCCGACCCAGCCAAACTCCTCGCTCAGCACCGCGAAGATGAAGTCGGTGGTGTGTTCGGGCAGGTAGTTCAGGTGCGACTGCGAGCCCTGCATCCAGCCCTTGCCCATGAAGCCCCCCGCCCCGATCGCGATCTTCGACTGGATGATGTTCCAGCCGGTGCCGAGCGGGTCGGATTCGGGGTCGAGGAAAGTGAGGATGCGGTCCTTCTGGTACTGCCGCAGAAAGAAGAACCAGGCAGCGGGTGCGATGGCGGACACCGCGCCTGCCGCGGTCACCAACCACCACCAGGACAACCCTGCGAGGTACAGGGCGAAGGCACCACTGAGCGCCACCAGCATCGCGGTGCCGAAGTCGGGCTGCTGGAGGATCAGCAGCGTGGGTACACCGATGATCAGCGCAGCGGTGAGTGTCACCCCGACACCCGGTGGCAGCGGGCGCCGGTTGAGATACCAGGCCACCATCATCGGCAGGCTCAGCTTGAGCAGTTCCGCCGGCTGGAAATAGAAGACGCCCAGGTCGATCCAGTGGTTGCCGTGCTTGCCCTTGCCGATGAACAGCACCGCGACCAGCGGCAGCAGCGATACCGCGTAGATCAGCGGTGACCAGTTGCGCAGCTGCGAGGTGGGCATGCGCGACAGCGCCCACATCGCCGCGAGGCCGACGCCGTAGCGCGCGCCCTGCGCGATCACCATGTTGATCGAGCCATCCGCCGCGCTGTACAGAACGGCCAGACCGATGACCATGAGCGCGAGCAGTGCGCCAAGCAGCGGCAGGTCGAGCGTGCGCATGAAGCGCGACAGCAGATGGATCAACCACCGCAGCAGGACGCTCATCGCCGTGCCTCGGGCGGCGCAACCGGCGCAGGCAACCGTGGGGCAGTCGTTCCAGTGATCGGAGTACCCGCGTGGTCACGGACGGCAGGGGAAGCGGAGGTCGCCGCTGTTACGCCCGATGCCGCCCCCTGCCCTGCTACAGCGCCAGTACCCGCCGGGGCCGTTACCTCGACATAGTCGAGCGGCGCGCCCCCCTGCGGCGAACGCTGCACGCCCTCGGTGGGTGCGGGCATCTGGCCGAGCAGCCAGGCGTCGAAGACCTTGCGTGCGATCGGGCCCGCCGACGACGCGCCATATCCACCATGCTCCACCGACACCGCGATGGCGATGCGCGGATCATCCGCCGGCGCGTAGGCGACGAACAGCGCCTGATGGCGCAGGTTGTAGGGCAGCGCATGCGGGTCGCTGCTGACGTTGCCGCGCCGGCTGATCTTCTGCGCGGTACCGGTCTTGCCGGCTATCAGGTAGGGCGCGCCGCGGCCGATCATGCTCGCGGTGCCGCCGCCGTGGACGGTCGCGATCATTCCTTCCTGCACCGCGCGCAGGTGGTCGGGGCTGTCGGTGATGCGCGGGCCGGGCGCGAGCGGCTGCGGTTTCCAGCGTGCGTTGTAGCCGTCGCGGCGCGAGGCGACGAGGTGCAACGGATGGAGCGTGCCGCCATTGGCGATCGCCGCCGTGCCGCGCACGAGTTGCAGCACCGTCGCCACCCAGTAGCCCTGCCCGATGCCGGCGATCACCGTCTCACCCGCGTACCAGGGCTCCTTGCTGCGCCGCGCCTTCCATTCGGGCGATGGCACGATGCCCACGTTCTCGCCGAGCAGATCGATTCCCGACTTCTGCCCGAAGCCGTAGCGGCGCATGTAGGCATCGAACTTCACGATGCCCATGTCATAGGCGAGCTTGTAGTAGTAGAAATTGACCGACTGCGAAATCGACTTGCGAAGATCGGTCCAGCCCGCGCCGCCGTGCGCATCGCGATAGCCGCGACGCTGGCCCGGGATATGGAACTCGCCGGTCGAGAACACGGCCGATTCAGGCGTGCGCAATCCGCTGTCGACGCCGGCGAGCGCGATCAGTGGCTTCACTGTCGAACCCGGCGGGCCGCCGCCCAGCACCGGGCGGTTGAACAGCGGGCGCGACGGATTGGTCGTCAGCGCCTTGTAGTGTGTGTGCGTGATGCCGTTGACGAACAGGTTCGCGTCGTAGGACGGCAGGCTCACCATCGCCAGTACTTCGCCCGTGCGCGGGTCCACCGCCACCGCCGCACCGTCCATGTCGCCGAACGCGGTCACCATCGCCTGCTGCAGGTCGATGTCGATCGAAAGGCGCAGGTCGGTGCCAGGTTGCGCAGGCACCTGCCCGACATGACGGATCGCACGGCCTTCGACATTGGTCTCGATCTGCTGGTAGCCGATGCGACCCCGCAGGTCGTCCTCGTACGAACGTTCCAGCCCGGTCTTGCCGATATGCGTCAGCGCGTCGAAGCCCGGGCCGAGCGACTTCGCATCCTTCTCGTCGATGCGCCCCACATAGCCGATCACGTGCGCGGTCAACTCGCCATACGGATAGCGTCGATTGAGATACGAGACCAGTTCGATGCCGGGGAAGCGCCAGCGATCGACCGCGAAACGCGCGGCCTCTTCCTCGGTAACGCGCATCTTGAGCGTGATCGGCCGGAAGCCACGCGAGGCACGGCGTGCATCGTCGAAACGCTCGAGGTCTTCAGGCGCGAAGGCGACGATGCCCGCGAGCCGGGGCAGCCAGGTGGCCGGGTCGCCGGCATCGCTCGGCGTCACGTCGAGCCGGAACGCCGGCACGTTGTCGGCGAGGATGCGCCCCTTGCGATCGTAGATGAGGCCGCGACCGGGCACGATCGGTTGCAGCTTGATGCGGTTGGCTTCAGAGCGCGTGGCGTAGTCGGCATGCTGGATGACCTGCAACCGGAAGTACCAGCCCGCCAGCCCCACCAGCGCGAGCATCACCCCGATGAAGGCGAGCGCGGAACGCCCCCGGAACTGCGCGGCTTCCGCACCCGCGTTCTTGAGCGTCCGCGCGCGGCGTCGCGAAAGATTCATGGCCGCCGGCTCCGCCCTGTCATCGGCGCCACGAGCCGACGCGCAGGCCGTCGATCACCAGGAACACGGCGGGCCACAGCAGCATGCCGACCACAGGCGCGGCCCAGAATGCGGGCGGCAGGGTCGGCTCGCCCAATGCGAGATGCAGGCCCATGCTCACGATACGGTCGTTGAGCAGCAGCGCACCGATCGTGAGCGCCTGCTGCAAAAGCGGAAAAAACCGCAGCCGCGCGCGAAAGCGCTGCACGATGAAAGCGAGGATGACGAGCCGCAACGACTGCTCGCCGAGCAGCCCTCCATTCACCAAGTCAGCGACCAGGCCGATCGCGAACGCCATGCCCAGACCGATGCGGTCGGGTTCCTCGATCAGCCAGTACGCCAGCACCAGGGCAATCCAGTAGGGACGCATCGGTTGCAACGTGGCCGGCAACGGCAGCAGGCCCAGCAGCAAGGCGACGAGCAGGCTGACCAGCAACAACCAGCGCGGGGCGGCGCGCATCAGCGACGCTCCACGGGTGGGCTTGCCGGGATGGGCGTGACAGGCGCCCGGCGCTGCGGCGGGGTGGCCGGCGTCATGGTTGCCGCAGGAGAGCCGAAGCGGGTGGCCGTCGCCGGCTTACCCGAAACCACCGCCTGCTTCACCGCGCCGATGCTCTTGCCGCCCGGCTCGCCGGCCATCCCGATGCGGGTGGTCGATGCGATCGTCGCCGGGCCGATCGGCGCACGCATCGGGGCCGATCGCAGCAGCAGTACTTCCCGTCCCCGATCGAGCTGTGCCGTCGGGCGCACGTCGCCGCGCAGGAACGCGCGGCTCTCGTCCGGATGCAGTGCAATGATGCGACCCACCGGAAAGCCGGGCGGAAAACGGCCGCCAAGGCCGGACGTGACCACCGCATCACCGACTTTCACGTCGCTCGACAGCGGGATGCTCGCCAAGGCCAGCAGGTCGCTCCGCCCCGTGCCGTAGGCGACAAGCCGCACGCCGTTGCGGGCAATCGCCACCGGCACCGCATGATCAGGATCGGTAATCAGCAACACGTCCGCCTGCAGCGGGCCGACGCGCGTGACCTGTCCGATCAGGCCGTTCGCATCGACCACGCTCTGACCCTCGCGCACTCCGTCACCGGTACCCGCATCGAGCACGATGCGTTGTCGCGTGGGGTCGAGATCGACATCGAGGATCGGCGCGAGCTGTGCATCCAATCCGCCGCGCTGCGCAGCGTCGAGCAACGCCCGCAGCCGGGAGTTGTCAGCGATCAGCGTACTCATGCGCGCGATGCGTGCCTGCGCGAACAGCAATTCGCGGCGCAGTTGCCGATTGCGTCGGGCCAGCTGGGTGACGGTTCCAACGTTGCGCACGGTACTGCCGGCCATTTCGCCCGGAAGCCCGGCGGCTGCCCGTACCGGCTCGGCGAAAATCGCGGCCTGCTGCCGCACGCGATGCATCCAGCCGCCGCGATGATCGAGCACCATCAGGACCAGCGCGGCCGCGAGATAGCCCAGCAGGCGCAGCGTTCCCGCGGCGTCGCCGAGTCGGGCGGGACTGGATGGACCGGCGTAGGGCACGGATGTGATTCGTGAGTCGTGATTGGTGATTCGTCAGCACGGCATCGCGTCGATAGCGAACCCGATCGACCCCCGTATTTACGCGCCCCGTCCGTCCGAGCTACCGCGTTGGCGATGCATCGATCACCAGGCACGAATCACGCCGGGCGATGACGCATCGCGGCACTCAGTCCGGAGCGAAGAACTCGTTGCCGTGCATGTCGACCAGTTCGAGCGCGCGGCCACCCCCGCGTGCCACGCAGGTCAGCGGATCATCCGCCACCTGCACGTGCAGGCCGGTTTCCTCGCTGATCAGGCGGTCCAGGTCGCGCAGCAACGCACCGCCACCGGTGAGCACGATGCCACGCTCGGCGACATCGGCGCACAGCTCCGGCGGCGTCTGCTCGAGCGCGAGGCGGATCGCCGCGACGATGCCCGCCAGCGGCTCGCGCAGCGCGTCCAGCACTTCGTTCGAACTGATGGTGATCATCTTCGGCACGCCTTCGGCGAGGTTGCGGCCGGAGACTTCCATCGTGCGCACTTCACTCTGCGGGTAGGCGCAGCCGATGGTGAGCTTGATCCGCTCCGACGTGGCCTCTCCGATCAGGGTGCCGTAATGGCGACGCACGTAGTTGACGATGGCTTCGTCGAAGCGATCGCCACCGATGCGCACCGACTGCGAATAGACGATGCCGTTGAGCGCGATCACCGCAACTTCCGTGGTGCCACCGCCGATGTCGACCACCATCGAGCCGCGCGCCTCGGTCACCGGCATGCCGGCACCGATCGCCGCGGCCATCGGCTCCTCGATCAGGTAGACCTCGCGCGCGCCGGCTTCTTCCGCCGATTCCTTGATCGCGCGGCGCTCGACCTGCGTCGAACCGCAGGGCACGCAGACCAGCACCCGCGGGCTGGGCCGCAGGAAGCGCGACTTGTGCACCTTGCGAATGAAGTGCTTGAGCATCTCTTCCGTGTAGGTGAAGTCGGCGATGACGCCATCCTTCATCGGGCGGATCGTGGTGATGTGGCCGGGGGTGCGGCCGAGCATCAACTTGGCCTCCGCGCCCACTGCGGCGACGGTGCGATGGCTTCCCGAGACGCGGTCCTGGCGCACCGCCACCACCGAAGGCTCGTTCAGCACGATGCCCTGGCCGCGCACGTAGATCAGGGTATTGGCCGTGCCCAGGTCGATGGACAGGTCATTTGAGAAAATGCCACGAAACTTCTTCAACATCGGGGGAATGGGCCGGAAAGTGCGCGCGCGGGGCCCGTGCGTGCAGGTGCGCCAGCCTAGCAACGGGACCCCTGCCCGGCAAGGCAAATCACGCGCTCAGCGGCGGTTTCTGCCCCCATGCGTCACACGACGGGTGGCATGGCCTCCGCGCTTCTCCAGGGGCCGGACGCTGGCCCCGAAGGAGGCCAGCCGCTACCCTACGCGCCGCGCCGCCGGGCGCGGCTCACAGGAACACACCGAATGTCTGCCCTGATCTGCGGCTCGCTGGCCTACGACACCATCATGGTGTTCCCGGACCAGTTCAAGAACCACATCCTGCCGGACAAGGTGCACATCCTGAACGTCTCGTTCCTGGTGCCGCGGATGCGCCGCGAATACGGCGGCTGCGCCGGCAACATCGCCTACAACCTCAAGCTCATCGGTGGCGATCCCATCCCGATGGCCACCGTCGGCCAGGACTTCGCGCCCTATC
>SCUY01000190.1 GCA_004322525.1 Lysobacter sp.
GAACACGCAGGGCCGACGTTCGGTGCGATCGGCACACCGAGATGCTGAAGGGCACATGGCATCAGCAGCGCGGCTTCGGTCGCGATGTCGTACAGCGGCGGCGCGCCGCTGACGTTGATGTTCGGTTCGCCGGCGACGACCGCATCGAGCCAGTCGCCATCGAGTTCGGCCGCGCGCAGCACCGCACCGCCGCCGTTGGAGATGGCGACGGCGATGACAGTCGTGTTGTCGAAGCGGAATGGCGCCTGTGCGGGGAATGCCTGGCCCAGTGCCCGCAGCGCGAACTCCGCCGCCTGACGCACGTGCAGGCCCCAGTCCTTTTCGGGGTTGTCACCGGAATGCGCGTGCTTGAACGCGATGCCTGCGCCAGCAGCGGGCGCCGGCACAAACGCGAGCGGCGCATTCCCCGCGCGCTGCACCGTGCCGTCGAGGGCGATGCCCTCCCCTGCATCGAGGTCGTAGTAGTCGGTACCTGCGCCCTTGTCGGTATAAGCGATGGCGCACCCCTTCGGCAGGCCCCATGCCGCCGCCACCGAGATCGCGCCATAGACACCGCGCGAGCCGGACGCGGGAGCAACGAGTACGCAACGTCGCTTCGCATCAAATGAATCGGGCACCTGCACCGCCACGCGATGCGGCTGCAATGCCCCCGGCACGATAGCGAACGCATGGAATTCGCGACCGGGCACCGCAGCGGTCGAGCCATAGAGCGAGCCGTAGCCACCCGCAGGCGTCAGGTCGGCGATTCCGCGCCAGTTTGCCCAGATCGCGCGGCGTCGAAGTTCGGCCGGGGTGGGACGGGAAGGGTCCGCAAAGACCGGGGCAGCTATCGCACGCAGCCCGTCGAGGCCGAGCCCGGCGGTCAGGAGGTCATCCGTGCCGCGGTGATCGCTGACGCGTATCGGGCCGAAGGCGTCCATTCGGTGATCCGTGGCAAGGCTCGCGCAGCCGCCGAGCAGGAAGGAAAGCGCTGCCGATTGCAGCACGGCCGAGCGAAGTCGGAACAGGGCATTGGCGTTCATGACCCGACCATAGCAACCGTCGCGCCAGCAGCCATCGTACATTCGTACCACGCATGCGAACGCGCGCATTGCTAGGCTTGCGTTCGGAGGAACCCATGACCCTGGCATCCACATCACCCCGCTGCATCCTCGTGACCGGCGCCGGCAGCGGCATTGGCGCGGGAATCGCGCATGCGCTCGCGCAGGAAGGCCATCACCTCGTGGTGACCGACCTGTCCGCCGATGCCGCGACTGTCGTCGCACGTGCCATCCGTGACGCTGGCGGCAGCGCGGAGGCGCACCGGCTCGACGTCACCTCCGACGCCAGCGTGGCCGGGGTTCTCGCCGTGCTGGGGCGGCCCGTTGACGTGCTGGTGAACAATGCAGGCCTGCAGCACGTGGCGAAGATCGAGGATTTCCCGATGGAGAAATGGGATCTCCTGGTGCAGGTGATGCTGGTCGGCGTCGCCCGCCTGAGCCGCGCGCTGCTGCCGGGCATGCGTGAGCGCGGCTTCGGCCGCATCGTGAACATCGGCTCGATCCACTCGCTGGTGGCCAGCCCCTTCAAGAGTGCCTACGTCGCGGCCAAGCACGGCCTGCTCGGCTTCTCGAAGGTGATAGCGCTGGAGACAGCCGATACCGACATCACCATCAACACCATCTGCCCGACCTACGTGAAGACGCCGCTGGTGGACAAGCAGATCGCCGACCAGGCGCGCACGCGCGGCATCCCCGAAGCGCAGGTGGTGAGCGACGTGATGCTCAAGCCGATGCCGAAGGGCGTATTCATCACCTTCGAGGAACTCGCGGGCATCACCGCATTCCTCATGTCGCCCACGGCCCGCAACATCACGGGGCATACGATCGACGTGGATGGGGGCTGGACGGTCCAGTAACCGATGCCCGCCCTGCTCATCGCCGACGACCACCCGCTGTTCCGCACCGCTCTGCGGGGTGCCGCGGCCGATGCGGTGGCCGATCTCGTGGTGCACGAGGCGGATTCGCTCGATTCGGTGCTGGCGACGCTGGAGCGCGAGACCGATATCGACCTCGTGCTGCTCGACCTGCATATGCCCGGCAACCATGGGCTTGCCGGGCTCGCTGCGGTGCGCGCGCAATATCCGCACGTGGCCGTGGTGGTGGTTTCGGCGAACGACGATCCGCGCGTGGTGCGCCGCGCGCTGGATCATGGTGCCGCCGGCTACCTGCCAAAAAGTTCGGGGCTGGACGAATTGCGCGATGCGATCCGCGCGGTGCTTGGCTGCGAACAGTGGCTGCCCTCCACCCTGCGTGCGGCGGTGGCGCGCACACAGAGTTCGAGCAGCGATGCGGATCTCGCCGCGCGGCTCGCGAGCCTTTCGCCGCAGCAGTTCCGTGTGCTGACGCTCGTGGCCAAAGGCCTGCTCAACAAACAGATCGCAGACCGCCTGGATGTGCAGGAACGCACGGTGAAGGCGCATCTGTCCGCGATCTTCGAACGGCTCGGCGTGCGCAACCGCACCCAGGCGAGCGTGGTCCTGCGCGAACTTGAACTGACCGACCCGGCGCGTGCGCTCGAGGCACAGCCCTAGTCGACCGCTGTGCCTGCCCGGTGTTCCGATGCCAGCCGCATGCGGTCGAGCATCGACTTCAGGGCAAGCGGCTTCAAGGGTTTCACCAGCAATGGCAGGCCCGCCGCCTGTGCCGCCGCGCGCACGTCGCCGCTGGCATCGGCACTCATGATCAGGGTCGGGTGATGTCCGAACCGGGCCGCGAGGTCGGTGGCCATGGCGACGCCGGTGTCACCGCCATCCAGGTGATAGTCGAACAGCCACAGGCTCATCGGCTGCTCTGCAAGCGCGACGGCGGCGTCACGGCGGTCGCGCGCGGGGATGACGTCACAGCCCCAGCGGGCGAGCAGCGTGCAGGCGGCGTCGAGGGCCATCGCATCGTTGTCGACGACCAGAACGCGTAATCCGCGTAGCACGGCCCCTTGTTCCACCGGCGCCAGGGCGACGGGCCGAGCGCGGGGCAGGCGCACGGCGAACACCGTCCCGCGGCCGTCGGCGCTTCGCAGCGTGAGGGGTGCATCCAGCAGGCCGGCGATGCGATCGGCGATGAACAGGCCCAGCCCGAGGCCTTGGCCCGGCGCGTCGTCACCCCGCCGGAATTCTTCGAAGATGGCCGCGCGCTGGGCTGCTGGAATACCGGGGCCGGTGTCATGCACTTCGACCCGCGTGCCATCACCGTCACGACGCACACCCAGCAGCACGGTGCCGGTGGCGGTATAGCGCACAGCGTTGGCGAGGAAGTTCTGCAGCACGCGCCGCAGAAGCTGCGGGTCGCTATGCACCCAGGCATCGCTCGCCACAAAACGGAACGCAAGGCCTCGTGATGACGCGATAGCGCGGAATTCGGATGCCAGTGGTTCGAGTACATCAGCCAGTGCGAAGGCGCGAGGCTGCGGAAGCAATCCGCCGGCTTCGAGCCGCGACATGTCAAGCAGCCCGGTGAGCAGATCAGCGGTCGAGTCGAGCGCGCCGCGGATCTGCACGATCGTGGCGCGCTGACGCGCCGACGACGCCTCATCACCCAGTGCATCGGTGAACAGTTGGGCCGCGTGCAGGGGCTGCATCAGGTCGTGGCCGATCGCCGCGAGGAAGCGGCTCTTCGCATGGTTCGCGCGCTCGGCTTCACGGGTGGCGATTTCGAGTTCGGAGGTTCTTGCCGCCACGCGCTGTTCGAGCGTCTCGTTGGCCAGGATCAGCCCCGCCTCGGCACGGCGGAACGCGGTGACATCGGTGAATGTCGCCACGAAGCCGCCTCCGGGCATCGGGTTGCCGCGGATCTCGACAATGCTTCCATCAGCCAGCACGCGTTCGGATAGATGCGGCGTTCCCGCACGCATGAAGGCCAAGCGCCGCTCAAGCGCAGCCTCGATCGCACCATCAAACGTGATATGGCGCAGTGCCCAGCGTGCGAGATCGCCGATGGGGCGGCCCACCTGCAGAAGGTCGGGCGGAAACCCGAACAGTTCCGCATAACGCCGGTTCCACGCTACGAGCCGAAGGTCGGCATCGACCACGCTGATGCCCTGGCTCATGTTCTGCAGTGCGGCTTCCAGCACCCGCTGATTGAAGCGCAGGTCGGCCGAGGCCTCGCCGACGATGGTAGCCACGGCATCGAGATCGCGCGATTCGCGACGTGCGGCATCGAGCAGCACACGCGCCGACGCGGCACCGAGTACACCGGCCAGTTCGCGCTCGATGCGTTCTTCCACCACCGGCGGTACGGGGCCGCCTGTCGGGACACCCTGCAACAGCATTGTCACGCGCTCGCGCGGCAGGAACCGCAGGCTCGCCGCGCGCAGGGTGGCCGCATCGAGGCCGCGGACGCTGCGCCGGGGCTCGGTGCTCCACGAGGCCGCGAGAACGAGCGTGGTGACGGTGCCGAGGAACAGGCTGGCCGCGACCGCGCGTCCCAGCCGCGACCAGCCGGTCAGCCCGAAGAAACGGTCCGGCGCGAGCCAGTCAAGACCGAAGGGACCGGTGTCGAACCAGCTCGGCCTGATCGCCCAGGCATCGCCCAGCAGGGGCAGAAGGAGAATCCATGCCCAGGTCGCGAAGCCGACGACGATGCCTGCCATGGCGGCCCGTGCCGGCGTCTGCGGGCGCCAGACAGCGAACGCGAGCGCCGGGGTGAGCGTTGCGAGTGCAGAAAACGAAACTGCTCCGACATCCGCCAGCGCCTCACTGCCGGCGATGATCCGGCTGTAGGCCCATGCGCAGAGCATCACCACGATGATTCCGACCCGCCGCAGGGCCAGCACATCGCCGCTGAGATCGCCGGCTCCCTGTCGCGCCCATGCGCCGCGCAGCAGGCCCGGGGCGAACCAGTGATTGCCGATCATCAGGCTCAGGCTCAGCGTGCTCACCACGACCATGCCGGTAGCGGCGCTGAGCCCGCCCAGAAACGCGAACAGCGCGAGGCCCTCATGGCCCTGCGACAGCGGCAGGGCCAGCACGTAGAGGTCTGACGGCACCGAATCACCGAGCAGCCGCGTACCGGCACGCGCGAGCGGCAGCACGGGCAGCGCGATCAGCAGCAGGTACAGCGGGAACAGCCAGCGTGCGGTCCGGACGTGACGCTCGTCGCGGCATTCGACCACCGCGACGTGGAACTGGTGCGGCAGAATGAACATCGCCAGCCCGCCGAGAAGCACGAGGGGTGCGAAACCACCGGGTGCGGCCTCCGGCACTGGCAGCGTGGGCGCCGCGGCGGGTGTCTCCAGGGCGAACCAGACGAACAGGCCCATC
>SCUY01000191.1 GCA_004322525.1 Lysobacter sp.
GTGAACCTGTATCGGCCCGAGATGCGGCCGACGTGGGAGATGATCCCGCTGTCGCTGCACGAGGCGGTGCCGGGCCATCACTTCCAGTTCGCGCGGGGCCTGGAGTTGCCCGATGCGCCGATGTTCCGCCGAACCGGGTACTTCGTGGCCTACGGCGAGGGCTGGGGCCTGTACGCGGAACAACTGGGTTACGAGATGGGTCTTTATGAAGACCCGTACGACCGCTTTGGCCAGCTCACCTACGAGATGTGGCGCGCCGTGCGGCTTGTCGTCGATACGGGCATGCATTCGATGGGCTGGTCCCGGGAGAAGGCCATTGCCTACTTCAAGGACAACGCGGCCAAGACGGACCAGGACATCGTCAACGAGATCGATCGCTACATCGGCACCCCGGGCCAGGCGCTTGCCTACAAGGTCGGCCAGTTGAAGATCTCCGCGCTGCGCGAGCGCGCCCGTACAGCGCTCGGTGACCGCTTCGACCTGCGCGACTTCAACGATGCGGTGCTGGAAACGGGCTCGGTACCGCTGAGCGTGCTGGAGTCGCATATCGACCGCTGGATCACGGCCCGCAAGGCTGCCCCGGCGTCCCCGGTAACGACCCCGGCGGTGCGTCGCGCTGAACGATGACGGCCGGATGTGCACACGGCTGCCCAGCCGGGCTCACGCGATTTGCACGTAACCTGTTGAACTGCCATACTTTCCTGCTCCGCGGCACCTTCCGCGGCGACCTTGCTCCACTGCCGCGACCGTGGCGGGGAGCTGACCGGCGCATTCGCGCCATCATCCACAGGGAATCACCATGACCATGCGTCATTACGAAGTCGTGTTCCTGGTCCATCCGGACCAGAGCGAACAGGTCCCGGCCATGATCGAGCGCTACCGCGCCCTGATCGAAGGCGCCGAGGGCACCGTGCACCGTCTCGAGGACTGGGGCCGCCGCCAGCTGGCCTATCCGGTCCAGAACCTGGTCAAGGCCCACTACGTGCTCATGAACATCGAATGCAGCCAGGCCGCGCACAACGAACTGGTCGAGAGCTTCCGCTTCAACGATGCGGTGCTGCGTCACCTTGTCATGCGTCGCGACGGGCCGGATACCGAACAGTCCATGATCATGAAGTTCAAGGACGAGAAGGGCGACAAGGGCGACCGCGGCGAACGCCGCCGCCGTGACGAAGACAGCGAGTCGACGGTGGGTACCGCCGATGCCTCCGACAACGCCGACGCCGCATAAGGAACCCTGACATGTCCAAGTTCTTCCGTCGCCGCAAGTTCTGCAAGTTCACCGCCGAAGGCATCACCGAGATCGATTACAAGGATCTCAACGTGCTCCGCCAGTACCTCACCGAGACCGGCAAGATCGTGCCGAGCCGCGTGACCGGCACCAAGTCGAAGTACCAGCGCCAGCTGGCAACGGCGGTCAAGCGCGCACGCTTCCTTGCGCTGATCCCGTACACCGACAACCACAACGCCTGAGTATCGCGCCGGGTCCGAACCCGCCGGTGCCGAACCCGTCGCCACGCCAGCTTTCCATTCGGACAGCCACCGCTGCGGCGCCTTGCGCTGCTAACGAATACGGAGCACCACCATGCAACTGATCCTCCTGCAGAACGTCACCAACCTCGGCAAGCTGGGCGACAAGGTCAGCGTCAAACCGGGTTATGGCCGCAATTTCCTCGTGCCACAGGGCAAGGCCGTTCCGGCCACCGCCTCGAACCTGGCCGACTTCGAGTCGCGCCGCGCCGAGTTCGAGGCCAAGGCCAAGGCCCAGGTCGATGGCGCGGAGTCGCGCCGTGCTTCGCTCGAAGGCGCCGAGGTCACCATCGCTGCCAATGCCTCCACCGAAGGCAAGCTGTTCGGCTCGGTGACGCCGCGCGACATTGCCGAGGCACTGACCAAGCGCGGCCACAAGGTCGACAAGTCGGAGGTGGTACTGGCCGAAGGCCCGTTCCGTCGCACGGGCGAGTACGACGTGCTGATCCGCCTGCACGCCGACATCGAGCAGACCGTCAAGGTCGTCGTGGTGGGCGAACAGGCCTGATCGACCCTCGCGGTATGCGGCAGTACGGAAGGCGCCTTCGGGCGCCTTCCGTGTTTCTGGAGCTGTATTCGCGAGCACAAGGGACGGTTGATGGCATTGCATGCAGCCGTCGCCATCGCAGGTGGTGCGACTGCTCCATGCGATCAATGCCGAATGGCTTATCCCGTCGATATCCACAGACTTGTGCTTGGCGCTGCGATGGCACCTGCGCCTAGGATGCGCGGATGGCTTCAGGGGCGGCAGCTGTCGCCCGGGCCGGGGGAATACGCATCGTCATGAGTGCACGCGCAGGGTTCCGGAGTGAGCGGCGTTTCGAGACGCGCGCCGAACAGCGCATCGACCAGTTGCGCGTGCCGCCGCAGTCGGTGGAGGCCGAGCAGGCGGTGCTGGGTGGCCTGATGCTCGCACCGGATGCGTACGATCGCATCGCCGATGCCGTCAGCGAAAGCGACTTCTACCGCCGTGACCACCAGCTGATCTTCCGCGCCATTCACGAACTCGCACAGAAGAACCGCCCATTCGATGCGGTCACCCTGGGCGAGTGGTTCGAGTCCAATGGTCAGGCGGAAATGGTCGGGGGCGGCGCATACCTCATCGAGCTCGCCAGCACCACGCCCTCGGCCGCCAACATCGGCGCGTATGCGGAAATTGTGCGCGACAAGGCGATCCTGCGGCAGCTGATCGAGGTCGGTACCGAAGTCGTCAACAATGCGTTCGTGCCGGATGGACGTGAGAGTGCGGAGATCCTCGAGGAAGCCGAGCGCGAAGTGCTGGCGATCTCGCAAGCGCATCGCTCGGGCCGCACGGATTTCGTTGCCGTCACCAAGGCATTGTCTGAAGCCTTCGACGAATTGCAGACGCGCTATGCGAACGGCAGCGGCGTCACGGGGCTTCCCAGCGGCTATACCGAGTTCGACGAACTCACCGCCGGCCTGCAGAAAACCGATCTCATCATCCTTGCGGCGCGCCCGGCGATG
>SCUY01000192.1 GCA_004322525.1 Lysobacter sp.
CGGCCGCATCCATGTGCTCGCCGCTCATCCCACGCCACCGGTGTTCGACGGGCCCGAAAACCGCAACGGCCTGCGTAATGCCGATGAGATCCGCCTGTGGGCGCATTATCTCGGCCCCGGTGACAAGCGCTGGCTGTGCGATGACCGCGGCCACAGGCGGATCTCATCGGCATTACGCAGGCCGTTGCGGTTTTCGGGCCCGTCGAACACCGGTGGCGTGGGATGAGCGGCGAGCACATGGATGCGGCCGAGCGGCGTGCGCACCGGCACATCCCAGTGCGACTTCGATGACAGCGGCATGCGCGACCAGATGGCCGGCGCATACCAGGCTTCGCCGGTAACTGGATCACGCGGCGCGCGCGCGCCAGGCATCGCGCTCCACTTGAGGTGCTGGAAAGTGCGTGCCGCCGTGGCATCGATGGGATACCGCGAGAGCAGGAGCATGCCGTACTGGCCGGGATGCAGCCCGAAGCCCCAGGCATCGTTGCCGGCGTCGCGGCCGGTGCCGCCGACACTGCCATTGCGGTCGAGGTCGAATCCGCTCGGCACGCCGGTATTGACTGGCGCGAGATAGCGGTAGGGATAGCTTAGCGCCGCGCCTCCACCTTCCTGCGCGACTTCCAGATAGCGCTTCTGGAACAGGTCGGCCGCGCGGCCGCGTTCGTCGTAATCGAATTCGTTGAGCAGCACGATATCGGGGCGTACGCGCTGCAGCACCGCGGCGATCCGGCGTGCGTTGGCGTCGCCCGCCTCGAGCCGCGCGACGAGGCCGCCGTTGGCATCGTCATACAGGGAGGTGTTGTAGGTGGCCACGCGCACAGCACGCGGGCCACTGGCCTGGATGTCCCGTGCCCAGGCTTCGCGGTCGCCATGGACACGCACGCGGACGCAGGCGGCGAGCACGACGACGGCCAGCAGGAGGGTGAGTGCGAGAAAGGATCGGGTCATGCGGCCTCGGGATCGAAGGGCGCCCAGTCGCGGCCGTCATAGGCCTCGAGTGCGCGGAAACGTCGTTTGTAATCCATTCGGGGATGCCCGGCGATCCAGTAGCCCAGATACAGGTGCGGGCGTCCTTCGCGTGCCGCCCATTCCAGCTGTTGCAGGATCGCGTAGGTTCCGAGCCCGCGCGCGGCGTGGTCCGGATCGAAGAATGTATAGACCGCCGACAGCGCATCGCCGGTCATGTCGGTGACGGCTACGGCGAGCAGTTCGCCGGGTGCGCCGGCAGCCGCGAGCCGGAATTCGAGGAAGCGGGTGTTCGACCAGCTGCCGACGAGGAACTGGTCGAATTCGGGCGCGCCATGCCCGTCCATGCCTCCACCCGCATGCCGCGCCGCGAGATAACGCCGATAGAGCGCCAGGTGCTCGTCGGCGCGTTCGGCCGGGCACACGCGCAGGCGCAGGTCGCTATTGCGGGCGAGGCATCGACGCTGGCCGCGGTCGGGCCTGAACCTGTCCACCGCGATGCGCACCGGCGTGCAGGCACGGCAGGACATGCAATGCGGCCGGTAGACGATATCGCCCGACCGGCGAAAGCCCCAGCCCAGGGCGAGTGCATACCAGTCGGAGAGATGCGGGTCGCGGGGATCAAGCACGAGGTCGCGCGCGGCCCGTTCCGGCCAGTAGCCACAGGGGTGCACGCCGGTGTGGAACAGGCGCAGGTCGTCTGTATCACGGGATGGGGTGGTGCCCATGTGACCAGCATAGCGCCGCTGCAATCCCTGCCCGCGGCTGAACGTTCATCCCCTCGCGTCAACCGCCATGGGGTGGGCGCGTTTTCCCTCCATCGGCAGTCACGCCGACCTCCAGGAGCGACTCATGAAGAAGCACCCCGATATCCTCATCCTCGCGCTGGCGCTGGCGGCCTCGGGCACGGCTTTCGCCGCAAATCCGACCGCACCTGCCGCACCTGCCAGCGCAAGGGCACATGCAAAGATCGACGCCGATGGTGACGGTGTCATCACCCGTGCCGAAGCGGCCGCGAAGCCGAAGCTCGCGCAGCGCTTCGACAAGATCGACGCCAACCACGACGGCCGCATCGACGCGGCTGAACGCAAGCGGCATCACGCCATGCGCGCCGGCGGAATGAAGAAGATCGATACCGACGGCGATGGCGTCATCACCCGCGCTGAAGCGGCCGCGAAGCCCAAATTTGCCGCGCATTTCGACCGTCTGGACAAGAACCACGACGGGCGTATCGATGCGTCCGAGCGTCCACAGCATCGGGGCAAGGGTGGCAAGGGTGGTCACTTCATCAAGCTGGACACCAACAAGGACGGGCGCCTGAGCCGTGCTGAAGCCGCCGGGTCGCACCTGGCAAAGCGCTTCGAGAAGGTGGATACCAACCGCGACGGCTTCGTCGATCGCGCCGAGATGCGTGCCGCGATGCAGCGCCATCGCAGCGAGAGCATGCAGAAAGGAGCGATGCCGGCGGTGCACGGCGGTTCGGGTGAGGCGGCCAAGCGCTGAAAAAATCAGTGATGCCATGACCCGCGCCGGATGCCGGCGCGGGTTTTTCCGCCCGCCGCCCTCTCAAGCGCACGATGGCGGCGCTGAGCGGCGTCGCCGGGCGGCATCGAAAGCGTGTTCGACAAAGCCTTCCGGAGGTCAGCGAGCCACCGG
>SCUY01000193.1 GCA_004322525.1 Lysobacter sp.
CGAGCCGCTTCGATGCGAAGTCGAACTGTTTCTTCAGCGCGGTTTCCGAAGCGCGCGCAGCGGCAAGCGTCTCCAGTTGCACCAGCACGTTGAAATATGCCGCCGACGTACGGGTGATGAGCGAATCACCTGCTGCCTCGACCTGGTAGTCGCTCGACCGGCCCAGTTCGCGCTGGCTGCGCAGGCGGGTGAAGCGTGAACGGTCGTAGATCATCTGGTCGACCGTCAGCCCTACGTCGCGCGTGCTGCTGTCCTGCGATGTGTTGTTGTTGAACAGCGTGCCGCCGAACACCTGCGCACCGCTGCTGTCGCTGGTGCTGCGTGTATAGGAGGCCTGCCCGCCGATCTGCGGCAGCATCGCCGCGCGCGCCTGCACGGCGCCTTCGCGGATCTGCAGGCGACGTGATTCGCTCGCCGACAGCTGCGGATCGCCTTCGCGCGCGAGCTGGTAGACCTGCAGGAGATCAGCGGCCGGCGCGACGGCAGGCAGCAGGGCGAAGAGGAGGGCGAATGCGAGCGGGCGGCGGGTCATGCGTCGGGTCCTTGTGGAGCACAGCGCGCACTGGCGCGTCGAACGGTGGCTTCCGGCCGATCCGGGCCGGAGGCGGTTAAAGCTGGAAGACCGGAACCGGAGCGGCGCCGGCAAGGTACGGGATAACGGTTTCGAACAACGATTCGATGCGTGGTTCGCCGCCTTCGTTGCGCACGAGCACGGCTTCCATCGCCGGCGCACGGCCACGCACGACGAACAGGCGGCCGCCGGGCTTGAGCCAGGTAACGAAACGCTGCGGAATCGCCGACACGGCGCCTGTCACGCAGATCGCATCGAAGCGGCGCTCGGTATTCCAGGTGAAAGCATCCGCCGATTCGAGGCGCACGTTCGCCAGGCCCGCCTGCACAAGGCGCGGCCGCGCGGCGTCGGTAAAGTCCGGATGCTGTTCCACGCTCACCACATCGCGCGCGAGTTGCGCGAGGCAGGCGGTGACATAGCCGCTGCCGGTGCCGATCTCCAGCACGTCCTCTTCATCGGTCGGGAGCAGCGCCTGCAGCGCGCGCCCGGCGATCACCGGCTTCAGCATCGATTCGCCATAGCCCAGCGGAAGCGCGACATCGGCATAGGCGACACCCGAGTAGGCACGCGGCACGAACAGTTCGCGCGGCATCGATGACAGTACGCCGAGCACGCGCGGATCGAGCACGTCCCAAGGGCGTACCTGTTGTTCCACCATCAGTTCGCGGGCCTGGGCGTAGTCGTGCGTCATCGTCATCGGGATCGATCGGGAAAGGGCGTGATTCTAACGGTCGGCACCATGGGCTTGCCGGGGCACAGGATCGCGTGCGGTGACGCAGGTGACCGAGTGCCGGAAGTCACCGGTACGGATGTACGCCTGCGCGTCGTTTGCATGGCGTGGGAACAGGCGATGGGCCGGCGCATGCTCATTGCGGCCGCGCGTAGGCGCGCAGGAAAAGTTCGACGCAGGCGGCAACGTGCGCTTCCGGCACCATGCCGGTGATCGCATCGCTGGCACAGGCGCAGCCGAAAACCAGGCGGGCATGCGGCTCACCCTTGAGCAGGGTGAAGAACTGCGAGGCGGCGAGTTCGGTGTCGTCGATGAAGAGTTGTCCTGCCGCGACGCGCGCATCGAGCAAGGCGGCGAAGCCCTCCTGCACGCGGCGCGGGCCGGCTTCCCAGAACATCTGCGGAAGCGGTGTATTGGCCAGCTGCGGGCTGCACAGGATGCGATGCCCTGCGATGGCTTCCGGTGAGCTGATCATCGCGTAGAACGCGGTCGCGACTTCCAGCAGGCGCACGGCGAGCGGTACGTCCGGACGGTCCTCGAGCAGGGAAGTGGGCATGCCCTGCTCGCAATGCGACTTCACCGCGGCGACGAACAGTGCGTCCTTGTCACCGAAGTGGCTGTACACGGTGAGTTTTGAGACACCTGCCTCGGCCGCGATCTGATCCATGCTCACGGCGTCGAAGCCCAGTTGCACGAACAGGCGTTTGGAGGCCTCGAGGATGGCCTCGCGCTTGGCGAGATCCTTCGGGCGGCCGGGGCCCGGCGCGTGCGGGGCTGTCGACTTCGCAGGGTTGGTGGGAGCGCGAGGAGCCATTGGTCGGGAGCTTAGCGGAAATACTGGACCGTTGGGTTTGGTAATTTTACAGTACCGGCTGGTTCATTAATTGACCATGAGGCCTCCATGCCCGCCCCCCTGTTCCTTCGAGCCTTGTCCGGGCTCCTGTTCACTGTCGTGCTGGCCGGCTGCGGCAGCCACCCCGAGCCCGCGGCGGGCCCCCGCGCGGTGCTGGTCGCCCATCCGGTGGATGGGCGCACGACGCCCGGGCTCGCCTTCGCAGGCGAAGTCCGGGCACGCGAGGAAAGCCCGTTGTCATTCCGCGTGGGAGGGAGCCTGATCGAGCGTCGCGTGGATGTTGGCGACCACGTGCGCCGTGGCGACGTGCTGGCCGCGCTCGATCCCCGTGACTTACAGGTCCAGGCCCATGCCGCGCAGGCGCAGCTGGCCGCCGCGGAGGCGCAGCTGCAGCGCGCGCGCGCCGATCAGGGGCGCCTGGCACGTCTGGGGCGCGAACAGCTGGTCAGCCGCTCGGCGGTGGACGCGCAGAACGCGGCCGTCAGCGCAGCGCAGGGCCAAGTCACTGCGGCGCGTGCCGGGTTCGATGTCGCCCGCAACCAGGCGGCGTACACGTGGCTGCGTGCGCCTCGCGATGGCGTGATCGCTGCCCGGCAGGCCGAGGCCGGCCAGGTGGTCGCCTCCGGGCAGGCCGTGTTCACGCTTGCTGCCGACAGCGGCCGCGACGTGCTGTTCGCGGTGCCGGAGGGCGTGGTCCGTGACGTCGTGCCCGGTCAGCCGGTGCGGATCGTCCTGTGGTCGCAGCCGGGGCGGTCGATTCCCGGACGCGTGCGCGAAGTCGCGCCGGCCGCCGATCCCGCCACCCGCACCTATGCGGTCCGCGCCACTGTCGATGCGAATGCCGCGGTCGAACTCGGGCAGAGCGCGCGCGTGCAACTGCAGGGCGCCACGCCGGCGGAAGTGGCAGTGCCGCTCGGTGCCGTGCAGCGCATCGTCGGCGGCGGGGCCGGTGTCTACGTGGTGGAGCCCAGGAGCGCGGTCGTGCGGCTGCGACCGGTGCAGCTCGGGCCGTATGGCACCGACGCGGTGCCGGTAATCCGTGGTCTCGACCCGCAGGACTGGGTAGTGATCGCGGGCGGTCACCTGCTGCGCGAAGGCGAGCGCGTGCTGCCGGTCGACCGGGACAACCGCCCCGTCCGCCGCTAGCGAACCTTCCACCGCCCGCCGTCCACGTGGCCGGCGCAGCGCCACCCCGACACGAGTGAACCCTGATGCGATTCAACCTGTCCGAATGGGCGCTGCGTCACCGCAGCCTCGTCGTCTACGCGATGCTGGTGCTGGCGATCGCCGGCACGTTGTCCTACCTGCGGCTGGGCCGCAGCGAGGATCCGAAGTTCACCTTCAAGGTGATGGTGGTGCGCACGCTGTGGCCCGGCGCTACCGCCGAGGAGGTGGGCGCGCAGGTCACCGAGCGCATCGAGAAAAAACTGATGGAGACCGGGCAGTACGAGTTCATCCGCTCGTACTCCCGTCCGGGGGAGTCGCAGGTGATCTTCGTCGCGCGGGATTCGCTGGGCTCGAAGGACATCCCGGCGCTCTGGTACCAGGTGCGCAAGAAGGTCGGCGACCTGCGGCCGATGCTGCCGCGCGACGTCAATGGCCCCTACTTCAATGATGAATTCGGTGACACTTTCGGCAATATCTACGCGCTCACCGGCCAGGGCTTCGACTACGCGGTGCTGAAGGACTATGCCGAGCGCGTGCAGCTGCAACTGCAGAAGCAGCGCGACGTCGGCAAGGTCGAGCTGTTCGGCACGCAGGACGAAAAAGTCTGGATCGAACTCGACAATACCCGGCTCGCCACGCTCGGCGTGCCCGCGCAGGCCGTCTTCGATGCGCTCAACCAGCAGAACGCGGTGGCACCGGCGGGCTTCTTCGAAACGCCCACCAGCCGCGTGGCGCTTCGCGTGCAGGGCCGTTTCGAGGACGTGCAGGCGATCCGCGACCTGCCACTGCGCGCGGGTGATCGCACGTTCCGTCTGGGCGACGTCGCCACCGTCCAGCGCGGCTTCGCCGATCCGCCCGCGCCGCGCATGCGCTTCATGGGTGAGGACGCGATCGGCATTGGCGTGGCGATGAAGGAGGGCGGGGACATCCTCGTACTCGGCCGCACACTCGAAGCGGAGTTCGCGCGCCTGCAGAAAATGCTGCCGGTAGGCATGTCACTGCGCAAGGTTTCCGACCAGCCCGCCGCCGTGGAGGAATCGGTCGGGGAGTTCGTGCGCGTGCTCGCCGAAGCGGTGGCCATCGTGCTGCTGGTGAGCTTCTTCTCGCTGGGGCTGCGCACGGGGCTGGTGGTCGCCCTGTCGATTCCCCTCGTGCTCGCCATGACGTTCGCGGTCATGCAGTACATCGGCGTCGGCCTGCACAAGATTTCGCTCGGCGCACTGGTACTTGCGCTCGGCCTGCTGGTCGACGACGCGATCATCGCCGTCGAAATGATGGCGATCAAAATGGAGCAGGGCTTCAGTCGCCTCAAGGCCGCGGCGTTCGCCTGGGAATCCACCGCCTTCCCCATGCTCACCGGAACGCTGATCACCGCGGCGGGCTTCCTTCCCATCGCCACCGCGCAGTCGAGCGTGGGCGAGTACACGCGCTCGCTGTTCCAGGTCGTCACCATCGCGCTGCTGGTCTCGTGGATCGCGGCGGTCATGTTCATTCCGTATCTCGGCGATCGGCTGCTGCCGGATCATGGGCATGCCGGAGAGCCGAAACCGGGGTCATTCATGGTGCGGGTGAACGCGTTCCGTCGTCGCGTGGCCATCCGGGCTCCTGCGTTGGCCGTGTTGATCGCACCGAAGCCATCGCGGCCCGAGGGCCATGTGCATGATCCCTACGACTCCCCCTTTTACCGCCGTTTCCGCGGCTGGGTCACTTGGTGCGTGCGTCGACGCAAGACCGTGCTGGCGATCACCGCCGCGGCCTTCGTCGCCTCGATCCTGCTGTTCCGGTTCGTGCCGCAGCAGTTCTTTCCGGATTCGGTACGTCCCGAGCTGATGATCGACATGGAACTGGCCGAAGGCAGCTCGCTGCGACAGACCGCCGCGCAAGTGGAGAAGCTGGAGAAAATCCTTGCCGCGCGCGGGGACGTCGCCAACTACGTCGCCTATGTGGGCACCGGTTCGCCTCGCTTCTACCTGCCGTTGGACCAGCAGTTGCCGGCCGCCAACTTCGCGCAGTTCGTGCTGATGCCCGATGACGTCGAGGCGCGCGAGAACGTGCGGGACTGGCTGATCGGGACGGTGTTCCCGCAGTTTCCCGATCTGCAGCTTCGCGTCACCCGGCTGGAGAATGGGCCGCCGGTCGGCTATCCGATCCAGTTGCGTGTCTCG
>SCUY01000194.1 GCA_004322525.1 Lysobacter sp.
TCGCGCTGATCCACGAACTGCTGCGCACCGATCGCATAGACCTCGACTACCTGGTCCGCTATGCGAATGCGCACTGGCTGGTGATCCGCGACCCCGGCGCACCGGATGACGGCCTGTTCGCGCGTGATTCCGAAGACCGGCCACTGTGCTTCGACCGCATGAGCGGTTCGTTGGTCGACGCCGGCGCGATCGACGTGAACCCGGCGGTGGTCGGCGAAGTCACGCTGGCCGATGGCCGCCGCGCCCTGCCCGTATTCCAGCTGATGGTCGAGCGCTACCTCGATCCACAGTACGCGCCAGAGGCGGTGAGCGAACGCTGCGGCATCCCCGCCGACACCATCCGCCGCATCGCATGTGAGCTCGCCGAGAACGCCTTCGACCACGAGCTGCGCCTTCCCATCGCGTGGACGGACGCCTGGGGCCGCGAGCATGCGGAGATGGTCGGGCGTCCCGTCTCGATGCATGCGATGCGCGGCATCAGCGCGCACAGCAACGGCTTCCATACCTGCCGTGCATTGCACGTGCTGCAGATGCTGTTGGGTGCGGTCGACACACCCGGCTCGTTCCGCTACCAGCCCCCCTTCCCCAAGCCGCTGCCGCCGCCGAACCGGCCCGGCCGCCTGCGACAGGCGAACGGCGCACTCGATGCCCCGCCCCTCGGCTTCGTGCATGGGCCGGAAGATCTCGTCGTCGACATCGACGGCCAGCCGCGGCGCATCGACCATGCGTTCTCCTGGAGCTATCCGCTGGCCGCGCACGGGATGATGCACACGGTCATCCGCAATGCGTGGAAGGGCGATCCGTACAGAATCGACACACTGATGATGTTCATGGCGAACATGAGCTGGAACTCGTCAATGAATACCGCCGAGACGATCGGCTGGCTCACCGACAAGGACGAATCCGGGGAGTACCGCATCCCCCGCATCATCTATGCCGATGCGTATTCATCCGAGATGGTCGCCTACGCCGACCTGGTGTTCCCGGATACGACGTATCTCGAACGCTTCGACGCGATCAGCCTGCTCGACCGCCCGATCAGCGATGCCGACGGAGCGGCCGATGCGATCCGTCACCCGTTGTTCGATCCGGCCACGCAATGCGACGGCGAGGGCCGGCCACGCGACGTGCGCGGTTTCCAGAGCGTGCTGCTCGACCTCGGCGCGCGGCTCGGCCTGCCGGGCATGACAGACGGGAACGGCACGCCGCGCTACCGCGACTACGCCGATTTCATCCTGCGTCACGAGCGTGCACCGGGTGTTGGCCTGCTGGCTGGATGGCGCGGGCAGGATGGCTCGCTCGAAGCACGGGGCGCGCCGAATCCCACGCAGCTCGACGCGTACATCGCCAACAACGGCTTCTGGCGCAGCGAGATCCCCGAACATGCGCGCTACTTCAAGATGGCCAACCGCGGTTATCTCGAGTGGGCGCAGAAAATGGGCTTCCTGGCCAGCCCCGAGCCCATCGTGTTGCAGCTGTACTCGGAGACGCTGCAGAAGTTCCGGCTGGCCGCGCAGGGCCATGGCGCGCACCTGCCGCCGCGCGAACACCGCGAGCGCGTGGCCACGTATTTCGACCCGCTGCCGATCTGGTACGAACCATTCGAGCAGGCACAGATCGGCGAAAGCACGGATCGCGACTTCCCGCTCAGCGCGATCACCCAGCGCCCGATGTTCATGTACCACGCCTGGCATTCGCAGAACGCGTGGCTGCGGCAGATCGCCTCGCGCAACTACCTGTACCTCCATCCGGGCACTGCATCGCATTACGCGATCGCCGACGATGACTGGATCGACGTCACCTCGCACCACGGCACCATCACCGTGCAGGCGAAGATCGCCGCCAACGTGCAGCCGGATACCGTGTGGACATGGAACGCGATCGGCAAGCGCCGTGGCGCATGGAAACTTTCGAAGGACGCACCCGAGGCGACGACCGGCTTCCTGCTCAACCACCTCATCTCCGACATCACGCCACGTGGCGATTACGCCAATGCCGACCCGGTGACGGGACAGGCCGCCTGGTTCGACCTGCGCGTGCGTATCGCGCCGGCACGCGCCCCGCTCCCCAACGCGCAGCCGCAGTTCGCGCCGGTCGCGCAGACGAGTGCCGCCGATCGCCCGCTGCGCTACGGCGCGGAGTTCCGCGCCCGGCGCAATACCCCGCAGGACACGCAGCCATGACCCCACGCCGCTTCGCCGGCGTCGCGCTGATCGCACTCGGCTTCCTGCTGATCGGGCTGCTCGGCTTCGGGGTGATCGAACCGTTCGGCTCGACGGCCGAAGCGCGCGACCTCGGCGGCATGCTCACCGCGATCGCCCCGAGCCTGCTGGTGCCGCTCGCGATCTTTCTCGTCGGTGTGTGGCTGCTCAAGGGCGGTGGCCGCCGATGACCGGGCTGCCTCCTCCGACGCCAAAAAAGCTCGGCCTGGTCATCGACCTCGACACCTGCGTGGGCTGCCATGCCTGCGCCGTGAGCTGCAAGGAATGGAATGCAGGTGGCTTCTCCGCGCCGCTGACAGACGAAAAGCCGTACGGGGATGCGCCGACCGGGGTCTGGTTCAACCGCGTGCACAGTTATGAACTCGCGGCAGTTCCCGGGGGAGACGACGTCGTGTCGTCAGCGGGGCCTGGCATGTCGAACGACAGGGAGAGCCTGCGCGCGGCATCGCCCGGCAACGGCGCGATGCATGACGTACCGTCACGTGCCACGGGCGGTTGCGGCGCGAACGGCGAAGCGATCGTGTCGCACCCGGCAATGACACTGCACTTCCCGCGTTCCTGCCTGCATTGCGAGGAGCCGGCCTGCGTCACCGTCTGCCCCACCGGTGCCAGCTACAAGCGCGCCGAGGACGGCATCGTGCTGGTGGACGAAGCCAAGTGCATCGGCTGCAAACTGTGTGCATGGGCCTGCC
>SCUY01000195.1 GCA_004322525.1 Lysobacter sp.
TGGGCATGCTCGTCGTGGCGCGTGCCTTCCAGGGGTTCGTCGCCGGGCCGATGTATCCGGTTACGCAGGCGCTGCTGATCTCGATCTATCCGCCGCAAAAACGTGGGCAGGCGATCGCGCTGCTGGCGATGGTCACCGTCGTCGCGCCCATCGCCGGGCCGATCCTTGGCGGCTGGATCACCGACAACTACAGCTGGGAATGGATCTTCTTCATCAACATTCCGCTGGGCATCTTCGCCGCGTTCGTGGTGGCCAACCAGTTGCGCGGACGGCCGGAGCGGCTCGAGCGGCCGAAGATGGACTACGTCGGCCTGCTCACCCTCGTGGTCGGCGTGGGCGCGCTGCAGACGCTGCTCGATCTTGGCAACGAGAAGGACTGGTTCGCCTCGACGCAGATCGTCGTGCTGGCGGTGGTGGCCACGATCGCGCTGGCGGTGTTCCTGATCTGGGAACTCACCGAGAAGGATCCGATCGTCAACCTGCGGCTGTTCCGACACCGCAACTTCGCCAGTGGTACGGCGGCGATGGTGATCGCGTATGCCGCGTTCTTCGCGGTCGGCCTGATGGTGCCGCTGTGGCTGCAGCGCAACCTTGGCTACACGCCCATCTGGGCCGGGCTCGCTACCGCACCCATCGGCATCCTTCCGGTGCTGCTGACGCCATTCGTCGGCCTCTATGCGACCCGTTTCGACCTGCGCATCGTCGCGAGCCTCGCTTTCGTGGCGATGGCCAGCACCAGCTTCGTGCGTTCGGCATTCAACCTCGACGTGGACTTCCAGCACGTGGCGATGGTGCAGCTGTGGCAGGGCCTTGGCGTCGCGCTGTTCTTCATGCCCGTGCTGACGATCCTGCTCTCGGACCTGGAGCCGCATGAGATCGCAGCAGGTTCAGGGCTGGCGACTTTCGTGCGCACGCTGGGCGGCAGCTTCGCCGCCTCGCTCACCACCTGGGCATGGAACCAGCGCACCGTCATCCATCATGCGCGCCTGACCGAGAACATCGACGCCTACACGCCGACGGTGCGCGAAACGGTCGCGGCGCTGGGCCAGGGTGACCTGCAACGCGGCGCGATGATCGTGGACCGCATGATCTCGCAGCAGGCTGCGCAGATCGGTTTCAACGAGATCTTCCACGCACTGGGAATCATCTTCCTCGGCGTGATCGTGTTCGTATGGATGGCCAAACCACCATTCGCAGCGAAGGTAGGACCAGCGGCCGGGGGCCACTAGGCGTCTGTGCGATCAGGCGTGTTCGAGCGCGTCGGCAAGCCGCTCGACGCCGATCACTTCCATCCCGGCGATACGTCCGCTTCTGGGCGCATTGGCCTTCGGCACGATCGCGCGCTTGAAGCCGTGCGTCGCGGCTTCCTTGAGGCGCTCCTCGCCGTTCGGCACCGGGCGTATCTCGCCCGAGAGGCCTACTTCCCCGAAGGCCACCGTCTGCTCGGCGAGCGGACGATCACGCAACGACGACAGCACCGCCAGCAGCAGTGGCAGGTCCACCGCGGTCTCCTGCACGCGGATGCCACCAACGACGTTGACGAAGACATCCTGGTCACCCACCACGATGCCGCCGTGGCGATGCAGCACCGCGAGCAGCATCGCGAGGCGATTGCCTTCCATGCCGACGGCGACGCGACGGGGGTTGGAGAGCGGCGAGGCATCGACCAGCGCCTGCACTTCGACCATCAACGGCCGCGTGCCTTCGCGCGTCACCATCACGCAACTGCCGGGCTGCGGCTCGCGGCTGCCGGAGAGGAAGATCGCCGACGGGTTCGACACTTCGCGCAGGCCTTTGTCCCCCATCGCGAAAACACCAAGTTCGTTGACCGCGCCGAAGCGGTTCTTGAATGCGCGCAACACGCGGAACCGGCTTCCGCTCTCGCCCTCGAAATACAGCACGGCATCGACCATGTGCTCGAGCACGCGCGGGCCGGCGATGCCGCCTTCCTTCGTCACGTGGCCGACCAGGAATACCGCCGTGCCGGTCTCTTTCGCGTAACGCACCAGGCGTGCCGCGCTCTCGCGCACCTGGCTTACCGAACCCGGCGCGGCGCTGAGTGTCTCGGTCCACAGTGTCTGGATCGAGTCGGCGACGATCAGTGCCGGGCGCATCGGCGCGGCCTGCTCGAGGATGCGCTCGACGCAGGTCTCGGCCAGCGCGTGCACCCCTTCCACCGGCAAGCCCAGTCGCGAAGCGCGGCCGGCCACCTGCGAGAGCGATTCCTCACCCGTCACGTAGAGGCCGGGCGTCGTTGCGGCCATCAATGCCACGGCCTGCAGCAGCAGCGTCGATTTGCCGATTCCCGGGTCGCCACCTACCAGCACGACGGACCCGAGCACCAGTCCGCCGCCGAGCACGCGGTCGAATTCGCCGATGCCGGTGGTCTGCCGTGATTCCTCGGAATGGCTGACGTCCTTCAGCGCCATGACGGTCGGCGTGTCCACCCTGCCCGCCCAGCTGCTGCGCCGGCTGGCGCCGACTGACGGCACCGCCGGGGCGGGCGGCGCACCGAGAGCGATCTCGCTCAGGCTGTTCCACTGCCCGCAGTCGATGCACTGCCCCTGCCACTTGCTGTGCTCGGAACCGCAGTCCGAACAGACGTAGGCGGTGGTGCGGCGCGCGCTGGGCTTGCCCGGCTTCCCGATCATCGATTCTCTCCGTGGAACGCGCAGGGTAAACGGCCGGGGTCGCAGCCGCTAAGACCCCGCCCCGGCTGGCGACCGCGAAGAAGCGAGTCCCGGCTTGCCACAGGCCCACGGACAGCGGTCGGGAGCCATGCCCACGCGCACGCAGGCAAGCCCTCGACGTTTCAGTGCAGCGACGGATCCGTCGCCTCGACCCGGAGCCGGAACGTCGCGCTGAAGCGCTCTCCCGGCTCGACCACCGGAAGGTGCTCGCCAGTGACCAGCGCATCCGCCGGCGCCGTCATCGGCTCGAGTGCGATGTGATCCATCCCGGGTTGCGCGTAGATCTGTGCGAACGGATAGCCGGTGAGGAAGTCCAGGCTCACGCAACGTCCGTTGCCGGTGATCGACATCGATGGCTTGTCGGTGACGAAAGCGAAGCCGTGGTCGAATGCCAGGCCGGCCAGGCGGTCGTCATAGGCAGGCAGGTCGGTTCGTTCGCCGACCGGAAGCAGCAGGGCATCGAGCACGATTCCCTGCATCGGTGGCAGTGACAGCCGCCACTGCGAACGCTGCAGCCCCGGCAGGCCGACGTTGGGATGGAAACCGAAACTCACGGGCACGCGATCGCGCCCCGTGGCGACTATCACGGTCTCGATCGTCAGGCCGAGGCCGTCGAGCAGGGCGCTCATCACGACCTCGTGCTCGAACGGAAATACCTGCAGCAGTTCGGGCCGCGACCACGGCAGCCGTGCCCGCAGGAGACGATCGGTCGCCTCGAGAACCGACCACTCCAACCGCGGCCACGGTACGCCGTGGCAGAGGATCCCGTTCCAGTCCTTGAGCAACCACGGCGAGTCGGGATCAAGCTCCACCACGCGGCCGTTGAATTCGTAATGCGTGCCTCGCAGCCGGTTAGACCACGGATAGAGGAACGGAACACCCACCGAGCGACCACTCGCGACCGCTTCTTCCATGTCATCGACCAGCCGGAGAATTTCCTCGCCGCGATGCTTGAGCGAGGTGCAGATCATTCCCTGTTCGGGACGGAAAACGCAGACAAGATCGCCAGCGGCCATCGTGTGTGTGCGCACCGCGGCAACCTGCCCCGGCGCATCGTCGGCCATCGTGGGGAGCGTCTCCTGCGGCTTCATGGATTCTCCTCCGGTTCCGGCACCAGCATGCGACCGACATGGCCTGCCCGCCGGTAACGTTCGATGACATCCCGCCCCGCCCCGGCTGCTGCGCCTTCGCGACAGAGCGCGACACAGGCACCACCGAAACCGGCGCCCGTCAGTCGTGCGCCATGCACGTCCGGATGGGACTGCAGCATTTCGACCAGTGCATCGAGCGTTGGCACCGATACTTCGTAATCGTCGCGCAGGCTGGCATGCGAGGCATTCATCAGCCTGCCGAAATGCTCCGCATCGACGCCATTGGCTGCTTCGAGCACGCGCCGGTTCTCGCTGACCACATGGCGTGCGCGGCGGCGCTGTGGCTCGGGCAATGAATCGACAGAGGAGGCATCCGTGACGTCACGCAAGGCCGCGATACCGAGTGCATTCGACGCGGCCTCGCACTCGGCGCGACGCATGTTGTAGGCACTCGCCGCGAGCGAACGACTGAGCCCGGAATCCAGCACCAGCAGCTCGGTACCGGCGGGGCGCGGCAGCACCCGGCGCTCCAGCGTGCGTGTGTCGAGGAACAGCATTCGGCTGCTGTCGGCGAGGCTCGACGCCATCTGGTCCATGATTCCGCAGTTCACGCCGGCATGGTCTATCTCGGCACGCTGCGCCATCTGCGCGATGCGCACGTCGTCGATATCCAGCGACAGCAGGTCGCGGAGCGCGCGCAGCATCGCTACTTCCAGCGCAGCGCTCGAGGACAGGCCCACGCCCATCGGAACAGTGGAGCGCACATGGATGTCGAGGATGGGCACGTGCGTGCCGCTCGCCTCGACGCCGCGGATGCAACCGTAGACGTACTGCGCGAAATGGTCGCCCGGCGGCGCATCGCGCCCGAAGCGTGACTCACTGGCGAGGTCGGCGGCATGCACGATGAACTCGCCGCCGCCACTGGGGCGCAACGAGACCGTGGTCTGCTGGGGAATGGCGGTCGGCAAGACGAACCCGTCGTTGTAATCGGTGTGCTCGCCCAGCAGGTTCACGCGCCCCGGCGCCTGTGCAATGACGGCGGGCGGCTGCCCGAAGATGTCCTCGAAGCGACTCATGCCGCCTCCACATCAACGACGACCGCCTGCAGTTCGCGCGCCTTGTCCTCCGGCAATGCATCCATCGCGAACCATCCGGCCGCCAGTTCGGTGCCGGCGAGGTATTTCAGCCGGTCACGCGTGCGATAGGGCGGGTAGAACTCCGCATGCAGGTGCGCTTCGGGATGCGCATGGCCATCGGTGGGCGCCTGGTACCACGCCATGAGATAGGGAAACGGCCGGTCCCAGAGGGCGTCGTATTTCATCAGCACCGTCTTCAAGGCGCGCGCGAGGTCGGCGCGCTGTGCGTCCGATAGGTCGCTGAATGTCGCTACCGGCTCTATCGTCGCCACCCAGACCTCATAGGGATACCGCGCGCACGCAGGAACGAAGGCGGCCGCATGGTCTCCACGGTAGAGCAAGCGTTCGCCCGATTCGATCTCCCGGGCGATATGGTCCTGCAGCACACCCCGGCCATGCGTCCGGTAGTAGTTACTTGCGACTGCCTGCATCCGTGCGGGAACCGGGGGTACCTGGGGATAGGCATAGATCTGCCCATGCGGATGATGCAGCGTGACGCCCACTTCGGCGCCCCGGTTCTCGAATGGCAGTACGTAGCCGATTTCGTCCAGTGCACCCAACGCGACAGTGCGTTCGCTCCATACCTGCAGAAGCAGGTGGATGTGCGACAGCGGGAGCGACCCGAGCGACGCCAGCCGGTCCTGGGTGAACACGACGACTTCGCATTTTCCGATGCCGGCCGCAGTCGCCACGATCGACGCAGGCACCTCGTCGACGTGCAGCGCGAGCGACGGGAAACGGTTGTCGAACACCGCGACATCCCAGTTGCCGACGGGCAATTCGGTCGGCGCACGTGCGTCACTCGTTACCGCGAGCGGGTTGTATTCCGGCGGCGGCAGGAACGTGCGGTCCTGGCGGAACGCAGCGTAGGTGACCCACTCGTCACGCAGTACATGGCGACGCAGATGCGGACTGTGCGTGAGCGGCTCGGGAAACGGGCTCGGCGCCTCGCCGATACCTGCCAGTGGCACACGGCCGTAGAGCGTGAGCGCGCGGCCGTCCGGCTTGGTCAGCGCGAGCCTGTGCATCAGGACGCCCCCTGGATATGTGTGCGCGACATCCTCACCGCCCTGGCGATCTGCTCGATGGGAATCTTCGGCTCGCGGTCGGCGGTGAGCAGGCCATTGGCTTCCTGGAAGGTGTCCGCGAACTGGGTATAGCAGTAGCCACTGAACAGCGCGGTATGCGTCACCACTTCGATCAGGTCATGGAATTTTCGTGCGAACTCGTCGGCCGCCTCGGCGACCGAATAACCCCAGATCTCCGACGTCTCGCCGCTGATGTCGCTCGAATGACGCGGACGGGTGTCGAAGGCGATGCCACCGAATTCGGTGAGCACGATCGGCTGCCCGCGATGCGGATAGCCGTCGAGCGTCAGCACCTTGCCACCGGGCCGGCGCCGATCGAACAACTGCTCGGTGGTAACTTCGGGGCCGTAGCGCTGACGCAGGTGGTGGGTGTTGGCGTCGTAGTCGTGAATGCCGATGATGTCGGTAGCGCTGCTTTCCCAGCCGTCATTGCCGATCACCGGACGCGTCGGGTCGAGCGTCTTGGTGAGGTGGTACAGCGCATCGACCGCATGCTGGTGCGCCCCCACGCTGGTGAGTTCAGGCACGCCCCATGACTCGTTGAACGGCACCCACGTGATGATGCACGGGTGGCTGAAGTCGCGTTCGATCGCTTCACTCCACTCCTTGAGCATGCGTTTGATCGCGGTACGGGTGAAACGGTAGGACGAGGGCATTTCTTCCCATACCAGCAGGCCCAGGCGATCCGCCCAGTACAGATAGCGCGGGCTTTCTATCTTCTGGTGCTTGCGCACGCCGTTGAAACCCATCGCCTTGGCAAGCTCGACATCGCGACGCAGCGCGGCGTCGTTCGGCGCAGCGAGCAGCGTATCGGGCCAGTAGCCCTGGTCGAGCACCAGCTTCAGCAGGTAAGGCCGCCCATTGAGCATGAAGCGGTCACGCAGGACACCGGCCGATCGCAACGCCGTATACGAATGGCATTGGTCGATGACCTCTGCGCCGCGCATGAGCCGGATGGTCGCGTCGAGCAATTGCGGCTTCTCCGGGCTCCACAGCAGCTCGTTGCGGAAATCATCGATACCCGGATCGGAGAGGATGAGGCGGCGATCGACTTCGTTGTCGATCACGCGGTAACGGTCGTCGACCAGCACGCGCTCGCCGTGACGGATGCAGACCTCGATCGAAAGCCCGTCCATGGAGTCGCCGACAATGCGTGCTTCGAATGTCAGCGCGAACCCCTCGACATGAGGCGTCCAGCGGATCTTATGGATGTAGGTGCGTGGCACTTCCTCTATCCACACGGTCTGCCAGATGCCGGTCGTGCGCGGATACCAGATCGAATGCGGCTCGAGTTGCCAGTCCTGCTTTCCGCGTGGCTTGTTCAATTCATGCGGATCGTCCTCGACATGGACAGTCACCGTCTGCATGCCTGAAGCATTCAGCGCGTGCGTGATGTCCGCTGAAAACGGCGTATGTCCACCTTCATGGCTGGTTACGTAGATGCCGTTGACCCATACGCGCGCGCTGTAATCGACTGCACCAAAGTGCAGGATCACGCGGCTGTCAGATTTCTCCACGTTGAAATCACGCTCGTACCAGCAAGCTTTGTGAAATCCGCGATCCCCGATTCCACTGGCCTTCGATTCGATCGGGAAAGGAACCACGATCCGTAATGGCCAGTCCGCCACTTCCTGCGGTTGGGCGAACTTTTTTTCGTTATCGAAGACGAACCGCCATGGGCCATCAAGCGACGTCCATCGCGCACGACGCAACTGTGGCCGTGGATACGCTTCGTCCTCGCCGGCGTCTGCCGACGAATCGGCGATTGCTGTTTTCGTTTCGATGTCTGAATTCACTTCGTCGAGATGCCATTCACTCAAGACTCATTTCTAACCAATTCAGTGAGAGCGCCATGTCAAAGGAAAATGATTCGTTGGGTCTGTCCGAAGGGCTCGTAGCCCCTGCCAATGCCTGTGAAGCCGCGACGACGGGGGCAAATAGCCATTCGCGCACTGGCCTGAAGCCAGGTGACGGCGCCTTTCCGATCATCGTGCATTGCCACCTGCGCTGGGATTTTGTCTGGCAGCGCCCGCAGCAGATCTTTTCGCGGCTCGCCCGCCATCACCGCGTGCTCTTCATCGAAGATCCGGTGATCGCCGAAGGCGACGCCCGCCTCGACATCAGCGAGCCGAACCCGGGGGTGGTGAGGCTGGTGCCGGTACTTCCACCGGCTGTAGGCGCGTCTGTCGAAGAACAGGGCGAGGTGGTCCTGCCACTGATCCAGCAGGCACTGCGCAGCCACCCGCTGCTCCAGGGACACTTCGAGCGGCCGGTGCAGTGGTTCTACTCGCCGATGACCGCGCCGGTCTATCTGGGAAAGTTCGGCCACCGCGGGCTTGTCTACGATTGCATGGACGAGCTCGCCAACTTCCGCTTCGCGCCGCCGGATATCACTGACCGTGAGCGGTTTCTCATGTCGCGCGCCGATGTGGTCTTTACCGGCGGCTACC
>SCUY01000196.1 GCA_004322525.1 Lysobacter sp.
GGGCTTTTTTCCAGGAAAGTCAACGGTTTATCGGGGTTCGGCGCACCCAGCCGCCGGCCTGTCGCTCTTTCATCTGAGGAAATTCCGTCATGGCGGACCAAAAGATCCGGATCCGGCTCAAGGCGTTCGATCATCGCCTGATCGACCGTTCGGCCAGCGAGATCGTCGAGACGGCCAAGCGGACCGGCGCGCAGGTGCGCGGCCCGATCCCGCTGCCGACCAAGATCGAACGCTACACCGTGCTGGTGTCGCCGCACGTCGACAAGGACGCGCGCGACCAGTACGAGACCCGCACGCACAAGCGCGTGCTCGACATCGTCGACCCCAACGACAAGACCGTGGACGCGCTGATGAAGCTCGAACTCGCGGCTGGCGTTGATGTCCAGATCAAGCTGACCTGAGGCCCTCACCATGACCGCGAAGAAGTATTCGTTGGGCATCGTCGGTCGCAAGGCCGGCATGAGCCGCGTCTTCCTTGAAGACGGCAAGTCTGTGCCGGTGACGCTGATCGAGGCGACGCCGAACCGCATCACCCAGATCAAGACGCCGGAAACCGATGGCTACAGCGCCGTGCAGGTCGCTGTGGGCGTCCGTCGTGCCTCGCTACTCACCAAGCCTGAAGCCGGTCACCTCGCGAAGGCGAAGGTCGATGCGGGCCGTGGCCTTTGGGAGCTGCGCGTGGCCGACGATCAGATCGGTGGTTTCGAGATCGGCGGCGAAATCAAGGCCGATATTTTCGAGCCGGGCCAGATGGTCGACGTCCAGGGCGTGAGCAAGGGCAAGGGCTTCCAGGGCACGATCAAGCGCTGGAACTTCCGTATGGGCGACGCTACCCACGGCAACTCGCTCTCGCATCGCTCGCCGGGCTCGATCGGCCAGCGCCAGACGCCGGGTCGAGTGTTTCCGGGCAAGAAGATGTCGGGTCACATGGGTTCCGACACCAAGAGCGTGCAGCGCCTGCAAGTCGTCCGCGTGGACGCCGAGCGTGGCCTGATCGCGATCCGCGGTGCGGTCCCCGGCGCTCCAGGTGGCGATGTCATCGTCCGCCCGACGAGCAAGGGCTAAGGAGAACACGATGGAACTCGCCATCAACAACAGCGACAAGACGGTCTCGGTCTCCGATGCCATCTTCGGTCGTGATTTCAGCGAAGACCTGGTCCATCAGGTCGTCGTGGCCTACCGCAACGCGGGCCGCTCGGGCACCAAGGCGCAGAAGACGCGTTCTGAAGTGCGCGGCACCACCAAGAAGTCGAAGAAGCAGAAGGGTGGCGGCGCACGTCATGGCGCCCTGACCGCTCCGATCTTCGTTGGCGGCGGCGTGACGTTCGCGGCCAAGCCGCGCAGCTTCGCGCAGAAGGTCAACCGCAAGATGTATCGCGCCGCGATGGCGTCGATCCTGTCCGAGCTCAACCGCCAGGGCCGTATCTCGGTCGTCGACTCGCTTGAGATCGACGCACCGAAGACCAAGGGCCTGATCGCGAAGCTCAAGGATCTCGGCACCGGCCGTCGCCCGCTCCTCATCACCGAGGATGCGACCGAAAACCTGTACCTGTCGGCGCGCAACCTGCCGTACGTCGAGGTCCGCGATGTCCAGGGCCTCGATCCGGTAACGCTCGTCGGCGCCGACTCGGTCGTGTTCACGTCCGATGCGGTCAAGAAGATCGAGGAGTGGCTGGCATGAACGACGCCAAGCTCTACAGCATCATCCGTGCACCGCGTATCTCCGAGAAGACCGCGCGCCTGCAGGAGATCTCGAACCAATACGTGTTCGAAGTTTCCACCGAAGCCAACAAGACCGAGATCAAGGCGGCCGTCGAGAAGCTTTTCGGCGTCAACGTCCGCGCGGTCAACGTCGTGAACGTGAAGGGCAAAGCCAAGGCCTTCAAGTTCCGCATGGGTCGCCGCGCCGATTGGCGCAAGGCGTACGTCACGCTGGCCGAAGGCCAGTCAATCGACGTGATGGCCACGGCCTGAGGATAGACACATGGCATTGATGACTTTCAAGCCCACCTCGCCCGGCCGCCGCAGCATGGTCCGCGTGGTGACCCCTGGCCTCCACAAGGGCGATCCCTACCAGGGTCTCGTGGAGAAGCAGGGCAAGAGCGGTGGACGCAACCACCACGGCCGCATCACGACGCGTCACGTCGGTGGTGGTCATAAGCAGCATTACCGCATCATCGACTTCAAGCGCGACAAGGTCGGCATTCCGGCCCGTGTCGAGCGGATCGAATACGATCCGAACCGCACCGCGCACATCGCGCTGCTGTGCTACGTCGATGGCGAGCGTCGCTACATCATCGCGCCGAAGGGCCTGAAGGATGGCGACCAGGTGATTGCCGGCCGTGACGCCCCGATCCGCGTCGGCAACACGCTGCCGCTGACCAACATTCCGGTTGGTTCCACCGTGCATTGCATCGAGATGAAGCCGGGCAAGGGTGCGCAGATCGCTCGCGCCGCCGGTGCCGGCGTGCAGCTGGTCGCCCGCGAGCAGGGTTACGCGACGCTTCGCCTGCGTTCGGGCGAAATGCGCAAGGTTCCGGCCGAGTGCTGCGCGACGATTGGCGAAGTCGGCAACGATGAGCACAACCTCGAGAAGCTGGGCAAGGCCGGTGCGAAGCGCTGGCGTGGTGTTCGCCCGACCGTCCGTGGCGCGGCCATGAACCCGGTCGACCATCCACACGGTGGTGGCGAGGCCAAGGCTGGCCAGGGTAATCCGCATCCGGTGACCCCGTGGGGCGTCCCGACCAAGGGTTACAAGACCCGCAAGAACAAGCGGACGCAGCAGTTCATCGTTCGCGATCGCAGGAGCTGATAGGCCATGCCACGTTCACTCAAGAAGGGCCCGTTCGTCGATCACCATCTCGCGAAGAAGGTGGAGACGGCCGGCAACAACAAGAAGCCGATCAAGACCTGGTCGCGTCGCTCAATGATCCTGCCGGAAATGGTCGGTTTCACCATTGCCATCCACAACGGCAAGAACCACATCCCGGTTCTCATCAACGAGAACATGGTGGGGCACAAGCTCGGCGAATTTGCCCTGACGCGCACCTTCAAGGGTCACGTCGCGGACAAGAAGTCGAAGTAAGGAGATGACCATGGAAGCGAAAGCAATCCTGCGCACCGCGCGCATCTCCCCACAGAAGGCGCGCCTGGTCGCTGATCAGGTCCGTGGCCTTCCCGTCGAGCGTGCTCTCAACCTGCTCAAGTTCTCGGACAAGAAAGTGGCACAGATGATCTACAAGGTCGTCTTCTCCGCCGCTTCGAATGCCGAGAACAACCTTGGCGCCGATGCCGACGAGCTCCGGGTCAAGACCATCATGGTCGACGAGGGTCCGACGCTGAAGCGTTTCATGGCGCGGGCCAAGGGCCGCGGCACCCGCATCCTCAAGCGCACCAGCCACATCACTGTGGTCGTGGGCGCAGGCAAGTAAGGCGGAGCAGACAAATGGGTCATAAAGTTCATCCGACCGGATTCCGCCTGGGCATCGCCAAGGACTGGAACTCCAAGTGGTTCGCGAACCGCAAGCAGTTTGCCGGCTTTCTCGCCGCGGACCTGCGCGTCCGCCTGATGCTACGCAAGAAGCTCGCCGCGGCCGGTATCTCGCGCATCTACATCGAGCGTCCGGCGAACAACGCCCGTGTGACGATCCACACTGCCCGCCCGGGAGTGGTGATCGGCAAGCGCGGCGAGGACATCGAGAAGCTGCGTCGTGAAGTCAGCACGCTGATGGGCGTTCCAGCGCACATCAACGTGAATGAAGTGCGCAAGCCAGAGCTCGACGCGCAACTCGTTGCCGAATCCATTGCACAGCAGCTCGAGCGCCGCATCATGTTCCGCCGCGCAATGAAGCGTGCCGTCGGCAACGCGATGCGCCTGGGCGCGCTCGGCATCAAGGTCAATGTGGCAGGCCGGCTCAACGGTGCGGAAATTGCCCGTTCGGAGTGGTACCGCGAAGGCCGCGTGCCGCTGCACACTCTCCGCGCCGATATCGACTACGGATTCGCCGAGGCGAAGACCACGTACGGGATCATCGGAATCAAGACCTGGATCTACAAGGGTGAAATCTTCGATTTCTCCCAAGTGGGCCAGGAGAAGCAGGAAGAGAACTCGTCGCCGCGCGGCGAGCGCTCGGACCGCGGTGACCGTGGCGATCGTAACGATCGTCGCGGCCGCGAGCAGAGGTAATCCGCCATGTTGCAACCCAAGCGAACCAAATTCCGCAAGATGCACAAGGGCCGCAACGATGGCCTGGCGTGGAGCGGCAACGCCGTCAGCTTCGGCGAGTTCGGCCTGAAGTCGACTGCACACGGCCAGCTCACCGCACGCCAGATCGAGGCGGCCCGCCGTGCGATCAGCCGCTACGTCAAGCGCGGCGGCAAGATGTGGATCCGCGTGTTCCCCGACAAGCCAATCACGCAGAAGCCAATCGAAGTCCGAATGGGCTCCGGCAAGGGTAACGTCGAGTACTGGGTCGCGCAGATCCAGCCCGGCCGCATGATCTACGAGATCGAAGGCGTGACCGAGGATGTCGCTCGTGAAGCCTTCCGCCTCGCTGCGGCGAAGCTCTCCGTCACCACCACCTTCGTTACCCGGACGGTGCGCTAATGGAACTCAAGGATCTCCGCACGAAATCGGCTGCCGAGCTGAATTCCCACCTGACCGACCTGCACAAGGAGCGTTTCGCTCTGCGTATGCAGCAGGCCACGGGGCAGCTCGCCAAGAGCCATGAAGTCCGCCGCGTCCGTCGCGAGATCGCTCGCACGATGATGCTGCTGGGCCAGAACCAGAAGTAAGGACCCGCCATGACCGACAACAATACAGAGAAGGCGATTCGCACGGTCGAAGGTCGCGTCGTCAGCAACAAGATGGACAAGACCGTCACCGTGCTCATCGAGCGCCAAGTCAAGCACGCGCTGTACGGCAAGTACATCCGTCGCTCGACCAAGCTGCACGCCCATGACGCCGACAACGCCTGCAATGAAGGCGATGTCGTGCGGATGGTGGAATGCGCCCCGATGTCCAAGACCAAGAACTGGCGCGTGGTGGCTGTTGTCACCAAGTCGGCCGGCTAAGAGGAGGCTCGACCATGATCCAGATGCAGAGCTACCTCGATGTGGCTGACAACTCCGGCGCCAAGGAAGTGATGTGCATCAAGGTGCTGGGCGGCTCGAAGCGCCGCTACGCCGGCATCGGCGACATCATCAAGGTGTCCGTCAAGGATGCCATTCCGCGCGGTAAGGTGAAGAAGGGCGACGTCTATGACGCCGTCGTGGTCCGCACCCGAAAAGGCGTTCGTCGCCCGGACGGTTCGCTGATCCGTTTCGACGGTAATGCAGCCGTGCTGCTCAACAACAAGCAGGAGCCGATTGGCACCCGCATCTTCGGACCGGTCACGCGCGAACTGCGTACCGAAAAGTTCATGAAGATCGTGTCGCTCGCCCCTGAAGTACTCTGAGC
>SCUY01000197.1 GCA_004322525.1 Lysobacter sp.
ACTAAGACGATCGATCTAAGGCAGCACATCACGTGGCGCAGGCGCCCGCGGCGAGTCGAAAGAAAACTTCCCCGGCGCCGCGCACGGCATCGGCTCCGTCGCCACGCCGCCAGCGCATGGCCCGCGACATCGCACTGATCTTCATCGCCCCGGCACTGCTGTACCTGGTCGCCTGCCTGCTGAGCTATTCGCCCCAGGATCCGGGCTGGTCGACCGCCGGCTCGATCACCGCGCCCCTGCATAACCTGGGCGGCCCGGTAGGCGCTGTCATTGCCGACGTGCTGTTCAACCTGTTCGGCCTCGGAGCCTACCTGCTGCCCCTCGTGCTGGGCGCGATCGCGTGGTTCGCCCTGTTCGCGAGGGAGGGCGAAGCGGGGCAGTCCGACCTTGGCCCGGCGTTGCGCCTTGTCGGCCTGGTCGCCCTGTTCGTGGCCTTCTGCGGGCTCCTGCATCTACGCCTCTACACCAGCGGGGATCTCACCCGGGCCGGCGGGATCTTCGGCCAACTTGTCGGCCGGTCACTGGGTCGCGGGTTCGGCGCGCTCGGTGGAAACCTGTTCCTGCTCGCGCTGCTGCTCACCTCCGTGACGCTGGCGACGGGGCTGTCGTGGCTGGCGGTGATGGATCGGCTCGGATTGGCCGTGATGTCCCTCGCGCCGCTCCTGGGCAAGGTGTTCCGGCGTGGCAGCCGGCAGGCCGGCGAATGGCAGCAGACCCGCGCGCTTCGCGAGGAGCGCGAACAGGTGCGCAAGGTCGAGACCGAGAAACGCGAGAAACGCGCACCGGTGAGGATCGAGCCGCCGCTGGCGCCGGTGGTTGAAAAGAGCGAACGCGCCAGGCGCGAACAGCAGATCCCGCTCTTCCATGTGCCCGATGGCACCGGCATCCCGCCGCTGGCCCTGCTTGACGACCCGAAGCCCCAACCCAAGGGCTATGACCCCGACACGCTGGAAACGCTGTCGCGGCAAATCGAGTTCAAACTCAAGGACTTCCGGATCGAAGCTCACGTAGTGGGTGCCTATCCCGGCCCGGTGATCACCCGCTTCGAGATCGAACCGGCGCCTGGCATCAAGGTCAGCCAGATTTCCAGTCTGGACAAGGACATAGCGCGTGGACTTTCAGTGAAGTCTGTGCGCGTGGTGGACGTCATTCCCGGCAAATCGGTGATCGGGCTGGAGATCCCCAACGTCAACCGGGAAATGATCTATCTCTCCGAGCTGCTGCGGTCGAAGGAATACGACAAGTCACCTAGCCCGCTGACGCTCGCGCTGGGCAAAGACATCGCCGGCCGTCCAACCGTCGCCGACCTCTCGCGCATGCCGCACCTGCTGGTTGCGGGTACCACCGGCTCGGGCAAATCGGTCGCGGTCAACGCCATGGTGCTGTCGCTGCTCTACAAGGCCTCCGCCAAGGACGTGCGGATACTGATGATCGACCCGAAGATGCTCGAGCTGTCCGTTTACCAGGGCATCCCGCATCTGCTGGCGCCGGTCGTCACCGACATGAAGGAGGCGGCCAACGGCCTGCGCTGGTGTGTCGCTGAAATGGAGCGCCGCTACAAGCTGATGTCCGCGGTGGGCGTGCGCAACCTGGGCGGCTTCAACAAGAAGGTGACCGATGCCATCAACGCCGGCCAACCGATGATGGACCCGCTGTTCCGGCCAAGCGGGGAGGCCGGCGACGCACCGCGGCACCTCGAGCCGATGCCTTTGATCGTCATCTTCATCGACGAATTCGCCGACATGATGATGATCGTCGGCAAGAAGGTGGAGGAACTGATCGCCCGGCTCGCCCAGAAGTCGCGTGCCGCCGGCATCCACCTGATCCTCGCCACGCAGCGGCCATCGGTGGACGTCATCACCGGCCTGATCAAGGCGAATATCCCCACGCGCATCGCGTTCCAGGTGTCGTCGAAGATCGACTCGCGCACGATCCTCGACCAGTCCGGCGCGGAGACACTTCTCGGCCATGGCGACATGCTCTACATGCCGCCGGGTACCTCGATGCCGGAGCGCGTACATGGCGCGTTCGTCTCAGACGAGGAAGTCCATCGGGTCGTCGAGCACCTCAAGCAGATTGGTGGTGGCCCCGACTACATCGAGGGGGTGCTGGAGGAAATCCAGACCATGGGCGATGGGATCGTCGTCGGCCCGACCGGCCTGCCGGAGAGCGGTGGGGGCGGTGGGGACGAGTCCGATCCGCTCTACGACGAGGCAGTACGGATCGTTACCGAGAGCCGCCGTGCGTCGATTTCCGGCGTCCAGCGCCGCCTGAAGATCGGCTACAACCGCGCCGCGCGCCTGATCGAGGCGATGGAGGCGGCCGGGGTAGTGACGCCCCCGGAGCACAACGGGGATCGCAGCGTCCTCGCGCCGCCGCCGCCGAAGCACTGACCATCGCGCAGCTGAAGACCCTCCTGCCGCTGGGTCGCGACTCGCGCCCTGTTCATGTGGTGGTGGCCAGACTCGCCACAGAACTTACGGGAGACCGCCCATGCGTTTCACGACACCTCTCGCCGCCGCGCTGCTGCTCGCCGTCGCGGGTACTGCATCCGCCGGCGCGCGCGATCAGCTCACCACGTTCACCAAGGGGCTCAAGAGCCTGGATGGCCGTTTCAGCCAGCAGGTGTTCGACAGCAAGGGCAAGCTGAAGGAAAGGTCGACCGGCCGCGTAGCCCTCGCCGCCCCGCGCCAGTTCCGCTGGGAATACGCGACGCCCTATCCTCAACAGGTCATTGCTGACGGCAAAACGGTCTGGATCTACGAACCGGACCTGCAGCAGGTGACACGTCGCGCACAGGGTGCCGAGGAGCAGAGCAGCCCCTTGGCGGCCCTGATCAACCCGGTGCGACTTGATGCCCAGTTCAACGTGGCGGAGTCGGGCGCCGCGCACGGGCTGCAATGGCTGGCGCTGACACCCAAGGGCGATGTCGGAGCGAGCGGCGTACGCAGCGCCCGTCTTGGCTTCAATGCCGCCGGACTGGCGCGCATGCAGGTGGTCGACCAGCTCGGCCAGCGCACGGACATCCTGTTCTCGGGCTGGAAGCGCAATTCCACGCTGCCCGCCGCGACCTTCCGCTTCACGCCACCGAAGGGTGTCGACGTCATCGGGGGCTGAGGCTTGCTTACGGCGTGCGAAAAGGGGCGGGGAATCGCCCCTTTTCCATTGGTCGGGCCACCGCGACCATTCGCCGCCAGGCGGCGTTAGGCAGCTTAACCGTATGGAAATGCTGGGGTTTTCCGGCAAGGGAAATCACGGGTCGTCTACGTCCCGGTGGGGACAGTGACACGGCGCCGATTCGCGCCGCACAGGCCCACGCCATGATCCGGACCCTTCTCGTTTCGCTCGGCACCCTGTCGGTCTTCGCGGCCAGCTCGCTGTTCGCTGGCAATGCCACGCCGGTGACAGCCGCCCCGCAGGCCAGCGTCCACGATGCCCGCGTCGAATCGGGTGACCGCATCGACGATGCGATCGCCGCTGCGGTGATCGGCAGCATCAGCCGCCAGTTCGACGCCCGCGACGTGACCGTCCAGCTTGAGCGGGTCAGCGTCACGCCCGCCAGTATCCAGGACCGCCAGGTGGATGGCCGCGGCCGCCTGCGGATTGACGGTGACGCCGAATGGCTCCCGTTCGAATTCGCCGGCCTGTACGACATGGCGAGTGCGGAAGTGACGTATCCGCGCCTCCAGCTCGGCGATGCGCGTGCCGCCGCTGACGTATCGACAGACTCGTCGCTGGCGCGCTCGTTCGATCGCCAGATCACGCAGGCATTGGCGGCCGAGTTCCAGAGCCAGCAGGTCCATTGGACCCTGGCACAGGCATCGGCAGCAGGCTCGGGGCGTTTCATCCGTTTTGACGGCCGCGGCACGGCCGACTTTGGCGCCGACGGCAGCTCGCTGGCCCGGGTCGAAGGCGTGTACGACACCCGTGCGGGCAGGTGGCTGCGCGTGCACTACGAACTCGGCGGCGAAGCGGACTCCGGCGTCGGCCCCAGCGTCGCAACGCTCTGACCGCGCGCTGCTAAGGTGTCGGCCGGTTCGCACCGCTGACACCCGTGGCAAGACGCCCCCGCAACGACACTGCATCCACTGACGAGGGCCCCGATGCGCTTCGGCCGCTTGCCGAGCGCATGCGCCCCCGCACGCTCGACGACATGGTCGGGCAACGCCGCTTGCTGGCGGCCGGCACGGCGTTACGTCGCGCGGTCGAGGCGGGAAAGGTGCATTCGATGATCCTGTGGGGCCCCCCTGGCTGCGGCAAGACCACGCTCGCGCTCCTGTTCGCGTATTACGCCGACGCGGAGTTCCGCGCGATCTCCGCTGTTCTATCCGGCCTGCCCGAGGTTCGTCAGGTGCTCGCCGAGGCGGCCGACCGCTTCGCCGAAGGCCGGCGCACGGTGCTTTTCGTCGATGAGGTTCATCGTTTCAACAAGGTGCAGCAGGATGCCTTCCTGCCTGCCATCGAACGCGGCACGATCGTCTTCGTCGGCGCGACCACCGAGAACCCGTCGTTCGAACTGAATTCCGCGCTGCTGTCGCGCTGCCGTGTGCACGTGTTGGAGGCGGTTGCCGTCGAAGATCTCGTCGAGGCGCTGAAGCGGGCATTGCGGGATGACGGACGCGGCCTCGGTGGCCTCGGGCTGCAGGTGGACGACGAGGCACTGCGCCAGATCGCCACCGCCGCCGATGGCGACGTGCGTCGCGCGCTCACGCTGCTGGAAATCGCCGCCGAACTCGCCGGCGGAGAAGGGGGCCGCGTGACGGAGGCGACGTTGCAGCAGGTACTCGCCGATCGCACGCGCCGCTTCGACAAGGGGGGCGAGCAGTTCTACGACCAGATATCCGCCCTGCACAAATCGGTACGCAGCTCCAATCCGGACGCCGCGCTGTACTGGCTTGCGCGCATGCTCGACGGCGGCGCCGACCCGCACTACCTCGCACGCCGCATCACGCGCATGGCGGTCGAGGACATCGGCCTGGCCGATCCGCGGGGGCTCGAAATGGCCATCGATGCATGGGAAACATTCGACCGCCTCGGCAGCCCCGAGGGAGATCTGGCGCTGGCGCAGGTCGTCATCTACCTCGCCACGACCGCCAAATCGAATGCCGGTTACATCGCCTGGGGCGAAGCGAAGGCGGACGTGCGCACCCATGGCACGCAGGATGTCCCGTTGCACCTGCGCAATGCGCCGACGGGCCTGATGAAGTCGCTCGGATATTCCAAGGGCTACCAGTACGACCACGATGCGGAAGGCGGTATCGCGCTGGGTCAGACCGGCTTTCCCGCCGCGATGGGGGAACGCACGTATTACCGGCCCGTGCAGCGTGGCCTCGAGCTGAAACTGGGCGAGAAGCTCGCCGGCGTACGGGACGCGCGAGCCGCCGCACGCGCAGGGCGCGACGACAAGCCGCAGTAACCGCTGCCGCGCTCAGACAGCGTAATAATCCCGATACCACTCGACGAAACGCGCGACGCCCACCTCGATCGGGGTCGATGGCGCATAGCCGGTATCGCGCTGCAGCGCCGCCACGTCCGCGTATGTATCCGGTACGTCACCCGCCTGCATCGGCACGAGGCGACGTTCCGCCCGGCGACCGAGGCAGTTCTCCAGCACCTCGATGTAACGCAGCAGCTCCACCGGGCGGTGGCTGCCGATGTTGTAGACACGGTAAGGGGCGGTGGATGTGGACGGCGAGCGCAGTAGCGCGGCGTCATCCGAAGCGGCAGGTGGACGGTCGAGCGTGCGGATCACGCCTTCGACGATGTCGTCGATGTAGGTGAAGTCGCGGCTGTGGCGGCCGTGGTTGAAGACGTCGATGGGCTCGCCGGCGAGGATCTTCCGGGTGAACAGGAACAGCGCCATGTCCGGGCGCCCCCACGGGCCATAGACAGTGAAAAACCGCAGCCCCGTGGTAGGCAGTGAATACAGGTGGCTGTACGTATGCGCCATCAACTCGTTGGCCTTCTTGGTCGCCGCGTACAGGCTCACCGGGTGATCGACGCTGTGCTCGACCGCGAACGGAAGTTCGCGATTCGCGCCGTAGACCGAGCTGGAGGAGGCATAGACGAGATGCTCGACGCCCCCATGACGGCAGGCTTCGAGCACATTGATGAAACCGACCAGGTTGCTGTCGACGTAGGCCCGCGGGTTCTCCAGCGAATAGCGCACCCCCGCCTGCGCGGCGAGGTTGACCACGCGCTGCGGCCGGAAATCGGTGAAAGCGGCGTCCATCGCGGCGCGATCCTCGAGCGATGCCTGCACGAAGCGGAAGCCCTCGGCAGGAATCACATGGGCGAGCCGGTCGTGCTTGAGGCGCGGATCGTAATAGTCGTTGAGATCGTCATAGCCCAGCACCTCGTCGCCACGCTCGATGAGCCGGCGCGACAGGGCGGAGCCGATGAAGCCGGCAGCGCCGGTCACGAGAATGCGCATGGATACCTCACAGCCGTCCGTGGACGAGGTGACGGGGCAGGGCGCCCTTGACATCGAAAATGACCGCGCCGGGGCGGCCATAGGCGGCCATCGTTACGGCGCCGGCCGACACGAACTCCGCATGCGGTACCGCGAGCACGATCGCGTCGTAGGTGCTGGCCTCCGGCACGCCCACGAGTTCCAGCGAATGCTCGCGACGCGCTTCCTGCGCATCGACGCGCGGATCATGCACGTCCACGCACGCGCCGTAGGCCTGCAACTCGCGCACCATGTCGACGACGCGGGTATTGCGCAGGTCCGCGCAGTTTTCCTTGAACGCGAGGCCGAGCACCAGTACACGGGGATGCGCCGGGGCAGCGTCGCGCGCTGCCAGCAGGCGCATCACCCGATGCGCCACGTGCTGCCCCATGGTGTCGTTGATGCGGCGCCCCGCCAGCATGATGTCCGGGTGGTGGCCGATCTCCTGCGCCTTGTGCGTCAGGTAATACGGATCCACCCCGATGCAATGGCCGCCGACCAGGCCCGGGCGGAACGGCAGGAAGTTCCATTTCGTGCCCGCTGCTTCAAGCACTTCGAGCGTGTCCAGCCCCAGGCGCTCGAAGATCAGCGCGAACTCGTTGACCAGCGCGATGTTGACGTCGCGCTGGATGTTCTCGATCACCTTCGCCGCCTCGGCCACACGGATACTCGACGCGCGATGCGTGCCGGCCGGGATGATCGAGCGGTACAGCGCGTCCACGAATTCCGCGGCCCCGGGCGTCGAGCCGGAGGTCACCTTCACGATGCTTCGCAGGCCATGCTGCCGGTCGCCCGGGTTGATCCGCTCCGGGCTGTAGCCGACATGGAAATCGTGCAGGTGGCGAAGGCCCGACTCGCGCTCGAGCAGCGGAACGCAGACCTCCTCGGTGGCACCGGGATATACCGTCGATTCGAACACGACCACCGCGCCTGGCCGCATCGCGCGCCCGACCGTGCGGCTTGCAGCCTCCAATGGCGCCAGGTCCGGGCGCTTGAATGCATCCACCGGCGTGGGGACGGTGACGATGTAGACATCGGCCCCGCTGATCGCGGCCGGGTCGGACTCGAATCGCAAACGGGCGCAGGCTTCCAGCTCAGCGGGACCGACTTCGGCGGTGCGGTCCTCACCCCGCCGGAGCGCCGCGACGCGCGCCACGTCGATATCGAACCCCGTCGTTTCGTGAGCGGCGCCGAACGCCACCGCGAGCGGCAGCCCGACATAGCCGAGCCCGATGATGGCGATCGATGCGTTCTCGATAGCGGGCAGCGTGGAGGTCATCGGAGTTCCCGGGAACAGGACGCCTATGATGCCCGCGACGCGAGGTGCGCGTCGTGCGGAGAAATCCGACACGAGATCGCGACACGCGCCGCTTGGCCGGCACTGGGGCCGCGTGGATTCTGGTCCTCCCGACGGAGCGGAGCAGCACCCCATGCGACACCCCATACCGGCCATGGTCGCCATAAGCATCGCGATGATGCTCGCACCTACCAGCAGCACTGCCCAGACCGTGCAGAAATGCGGGGCGCGGAATGGCCAGGTGCATTACCAGAGCGCGCCCTGCGCCACGAGCGAACGCATGCTGGAGCAATGGGATGCAACGCCCGACCCGGTCATGCCGCCGCAGGCCGCGCGCCGCGCGCCAGCCGAGCGGCGCTCGACGCACAGGCGGACGTCCTCGGGCTCCCGATCCCGCTCCCTCGCTGTCGCGGCCGGCCATGGGGAAACCTGTGCCGAGGCCAAGGCCTACCGCGATGGGGTGGAACGGCGCGCCGGGCTGGCGCGCAACTTCGACCTGCTCGCCATGCTGCAGCGCCGCGTGTTCGATGCCTGCCGGTGATCAGAGAAGGGCTTTCGACGGGCGCGCTGGCGGCGTGCGGATGCGGTGGTGGCCTGCCGCTGGTCCGTCGGGATCATCAATCATGGAAAAAAAGCCTGAAAAAGCTTGCATGCGGAGCGGACACGCGCGATAAACCGCATTCCTTTCACCCGGAAACTGCAGACCATGCCGAAGAAGACTGCGAGCGCCGCCCCGAAGATCAAGCCCGTCACGGAGCCCCTGGGCAAGAGTGGCCTCGTCAATTTCATTTCCGAGCGTACCGAAGTCGCCGCGCGCGACGTCCGTTCGGTCCTTTCGGCCCTCGAGGAAGCGGCGCATGGCTCGCTGCACAAGAAGGGCTGTGGCCAGTTCACCTTCCCGGGCATGCTGAAGGTGACCAAGGTCGATGTCCCGGCCAAGCCCAAGCGCAAGGGCATCAACCCCTTCACGAAGGAAGAGCAGTGGTTCGCCGCCAAGCCGGCCAGTGTCAAGCTGAAGGCGCGCCCGCTGAAGAAGCTCAAGGACGCGGCGGTCTGATCTGCTCCAGGCTTCAAAAAAACCGCCGGGTCACACCGGCGGTTTTTTTTGCGTGACCACACCGGTGTGACAGCACCAGGGATGCAGCCCCGGAAGCGATGTCAGCCCGGTGACTTTAAGACCACGTCGATCAAGCGCTGGCTGCGCGCCCCATGCCATGCGCGGTTGCCCTCTAGCGGCGGAGGCTTGCATCGGCGTGCGATGCGCCGGAACGCGGCCGATTCACAGCATGCAGCGACACGGCGGCCTCCAGGCCACCGAGCGGTGATGGCTGCAGGTCGATCGACGTGCCGTGGTCGCGGGCAATGGTCTCGGCGATGGCGAGGCCCAGGCCGCTGCCGAAGCCGCTGGCTCCACTGGCGCGATAGAAGCGCTCGAGTACACGGACGCGTTCCGCGGGTTCGATGCCAGGCCCGCTGTCGAGGACGGCGATCCGCCACCGATCGGCCTCGTGCTGCGCGGTGATACGCAGGCTGCCACGCTCGGGCGTGTACTGGATCGCGTTGTCGAACAGGTTGCCCAGCAGAATCCGCAGCCCGTCCGGATCGGCGTGGACGAACGCGTCGGGTGGCAGATCGACCTGCATGTCGAACTGGCTCGCCTGCAGCAGGGATTCGCGATCCGCCATGAGCTCATGCACGAGGCTGCTCACGTTTACCGGCTGCATGGTCGTACCCGCGGCAGGCCGGATTTCGTGACGTGCGAGCAGCATGAGTTGCTCCACCACGCGGCGCGCTCGGGCGAGGCCTTCGCGCAACCGGGACAGCGCATGTGCGCGCTCATCATTGTCCGTTGCCCGCTGGATGCGTTCGGTCTGCAGCGACAGGGCGGCGAGTGGCGTGCGCAACTGGTGCGCGGCGTCGGCCACGAAGGTGCGCTGCGAGTCGTAGGCCGCCTGCATGCGGCGCATGAGGCTGTTCATTTCCTCGGCGACCGCGACCAGCTCGGCGGGTAGCGAGGCAATGCGCAACGGGGTGAGGTCATCGGGGCGGCGACGCATGAGCTCGCGGCGCAGATGCTCGAGCGGCGCCAGCAGCGAGGCGGTCAGCGCGACGATCCCCATGATCAGCGCGAGGCCGGCGATCAACGGCCCCCACAGGCCGTCAAAAGCTATTTCCTGCGCGACCTCGCGCCGCGCGTCGAGGTCCTGGGTGACTTCGATCCGCGCCGAGCGCGTGGGCAGCAGCAGCCGGCGCATACGGTGGTCGCCATGCGTGACGGTGTCGAATCGGAGTTGTCCCACCGCTGTGCCATCGCCCGCGTCTGCAATGGGTGGCAGCACGCGAATGCCGAAGTCGAAATCATCGCCGGGGCCGTCGTCTGGCATGGGCTGGGTGCCCACAACAGGCGTGGTGCGGGCGAGCGCACTGGCGACCTGCCGCATCTGGAAGTCGAACAGCCGGTCGACTTCGATCAGCGTCGCCCGGTAGCTGACCGCGGCCTGCACCGCCAGCAGCAGCGCGAGCGCGGCGGTCAGGCTGATGAGCAGGCGCGCGCGCAGTGAAGCAGGTCGCAGGCTCATGGCACCGGTACCTGGTAGCCGAGCCCGCGCTCGGTGCGGATGAAATCCGGGCCCAGCTTGCGGCGCAGCCCGTGGATATAGACCTCGATCGCATTGCTGGCGATCTCGGTGCCCCAGCCGTACAGCTTGTCCTCGATCTGCTGGCGCGAAAGCGTCTGCCCGGGACGCACGATGAGGGCCTCGAGCACCGCCCATTCGCGCGCCGAGAGCACGACGCGTTCGCCGCCGACGCTGGCTTCGCGCCGTACCGGGTCGAGCACCACGTCGCCATGGACATAACGCGACTGGCCATGCCCCGCCGCACGCCGGACCAGGGCACGCACGCGGGCGAGCAATTCACTGAAATCGAAAGGCTTGAGCAGGTAGTCGTCCGCGCCGGCATCGAGCCCCGCGACGCGGTCCTCGATGGCGTCGCGTGCGGTGGCGATCAGCACCGGCACGTTGCATCCGCGCGCCCGCGCGGCCTTGAGCACGTCGAGCCCGCTGCGGCGGGGAAGCCCGAGATCGAGCAGGATGGCATCGTAATCCTGTGCACGCAGGGCGGTGTCGGCGGCGATTCCATCATGCGCCCAGTCGACCGCATAGCCCTCGCCGCGAAGCAGGTTCGCGAGTGCCTCACCGATCATCATGTCGTCTTCGACGAGCAGCAAGCGCATGGGTGATCCCTTGCAGGCGGTGATGCCGACGGTCCAGCAAAAAAAGGGCGGCCCGGTGGCCGCCCCCTGAACTGCGACGGCGACGGATCAGTCGGCCTTGTCCTCGCCGTCACCGTCCTTGCCGTTGTCGGGGCCATCGGCCTTCATGGACAGGATCTTGCCAGACGTGGCGTCCACCTTGACTTCATGGACGCTGCGATTGGCAGCGACGACCTCGACTTCAAAGGCTGTCACGCCGTCCTCTGAACCGAGTTCCGCGCCGGTGGCACGGCCGCCGGCATGACGCTCGGCAGTGCCGATGGCCTGGGCGAGGCTGATGCGCGCCTTGGCGAGGTCGGTGACGGCATCGTTTTCGCCCGACTTCGGCTGGGCGAGGGCGACGCCGCCGGTGGCGAGGGCGGCGGCGATGGCAAAGGGGAGGGCGAACTTGCGGATGGTCATGGATATCTCCGGGTCATTGGGGGATGTCGTGAGGGCAATCCGTCGCGACAGGCACAGACTCGGTGGCACTGCTTAGGCGGAACTTAAAGCTTCGATCGGCATGGCGATCGCACGCGGGGCTGTTGCATGGCATTCAGTTGCGCAGACTGGAATAGCCGATTCCACTGGCAATGCGGGTTATGCCGGTGCTTTTCCTCGCCATCGACCGTCGCCTTTCGCCGGCAACGCATCCCTAGGCCCACGTACCATCGGGGCCATCAGTGCCTGCGCAGGTGCGGGCGCATCAGACCGGAGTCCACCATGCCCGCGCCGTTCCCCCACACTTTCGACTTCCGCGCGCTGGCCGCGCGCCTTCTTGACCCGGTCACGACGGCGCGCGACGCCGTGGCGCAACGCGTGCTCGAACATGCCGCCGGACGGCGAACGATCACCACCGACCCGGGCCTTGCCGACGAGCAGGGCAGCACCCTGGGCGAGCGCGCCGCCGACCGCGTCGCGCGCTTCGGCGGGTCGTGGACCTTCATCGCCCTGTTCGGCGGCGTGCTGCTCGCATGGGTCGTGGTGAACAGCGTGCTGCTGCGCACGCATGCGTTCGATCCGTACCCTTACATCTTCCTCAACCTGCTGCTGTCGATGCTCGCGGCGATCCAGGCGCCGATCATCATGATGAGCCAGAACCGTCTGGCCGATAAGGACCGCCGCATGGCGCGGCATGACTATGCCGTCAACCTGAAGTCGGAGATCGAGATCATGGCCCTGCACGAAAAATTCGATGCGCTGCGGCTGCAGGAACTGGGCGAGATGCTCATCCAGCAGCAGCTGCTACTCGAGGAGATGAAACGGCTCGCCCAGCGCCATACGGGTGATGCTCAGAGTTGAAAGCCGATCGAGCGCACGAAGCCTTCAACGATGTCGCGCACCAGCCCGGGCGCACGCGGCCGGTAGGCCGCGGCACCGTCGCGGAAACCGGCGATGCAACTGGCGAGTGCCGCCACGTCCGCAGGATCGAGAAACGCCAGGTGGAGTTCGAAGTTGAGGAACAGGCTGCGCCCGTCGAGGTTGACGGAGCCGCAGAAACCTATGCTGTCGTCCGCCACCAGCGCCTTGGCATGCAGCATCCGTGGATACAGCAGAACGCACCCGCCCGCTGCGGCGAGTTCGCGCAGGGATCGGTCACGTGCGATGTCGGCGAGGACATGGTTGGAACGTGCAGGAATGACCAGACAGACATCCACGCCACGCTTGCAGGCAAGGATGAGTGCCTGCAGCAGGGCTTCGTCAGGTACGAAGTAGGGTGTCGCCGCGAGCACGCGGTGATCCGCGCGGTGGATGGCGGCAAGCAGGTAGTCGTAGGCGGAGTCATCGCGGCGATCCGGCCCGCAGGGCACGAGCTGGACACGGTGCCCGTCCTGGCTGCCCGGCATGGACAACTGCACATCGGCCTGTGCGGCCGCGCCGGACCAGTCGTGCTCGAACAGGGCGGCGGCATCGCGGGCGAGCGGCCCATCGATCACACAGCTGATGTCGGCCCAGCCCGTCGCGGGGTCGATCCCGAAGTATTCGTCGGCCAGGTTGCGCCCACCGGTCCACAGCCGCATGCCATCGGCGATGACGAGCTTGCGGTGATTGCGCAGGTTGAGCCGCTCCCAGCGCGGCTGCGCCCCGGCCGACTGGAACCAGCGCATCCCTACACCGGCGGATGCCAGCATCGCGGTGATGCGACGGCGCCTGCCCAGGTGCCCGATACCATCGAGCAGCACGCGTACACGCACGCCGCGGCGCACGCAGTCGGCCAGGCCCGCCACCACGCGGCGCCCGGCGGTGTCGTCGGCAAGGATGAAGGTGGCGAGATCGAGGGAATGCCGTGCCCCGGCGATCAGTTGCAGCAGGGCATCCAGCGCGGAGGATCCGTCCGGGAAGAACTCGACGCTGCGGTTTCCATGCGCGGCAGGCAGGCCCAGGCCGGTGGCCAATGCATCCGGCCAGCCTCCGCCCGGCTTGCGCACTGTGAGGACGGGGGAGGTGGACAGCAGGAGTTTTCTCGTACCGAACAGCAAGAACGCGGGGATGGCCGCATACGGAAACGCGACGATGAAGACGACCCAGGCGATCGCCGCGGTAGGCGGGCGCCGCTGGCGCCCGGAATGCGTCAGGCCCACATAGAGCAACAGCCCGGCAGTGACAGCCAGCGCATGCAACAGGCCAACGTAATGGTGAAGAGATATCTGCATCCGAAGCGTGATTCCAATGCGCCACATGATCGTGTCGATGCGACTCTATCGCGGCGCGCCAGAGGGATGTGGCTGGCCGGCGTCATGTCCATAATGGGCTCGCACCCTCCATCATGATTTCCGGCCCAGCATCAGTGCCCCGCTGAACTCACCTGCTACGAGGAGAACCCCCATGCGTGCCGACGACACCAGCATCCCGGTCTGGGACGCCTTCATCCGGATTTTCCATTGGGCGCTGGTCCTGCTGTTCGTGCTGTCGTACCTGACGGGCGAGTCCAATCGCGAGGTGCATGAATGGAGCGGTTACGGGATCGCCGCGCTGCTGGTCGCGCGCATCGCCTGGGGCTTCATGGGGCGCGGACATGCGCGCTTTGCCTCGTTCGTGCGTGGGCCGGGCCGTGTGACGCGCTATGTCCGCGACATGCTCGGTGGCGCACGCGAGCGCTTTGTCGGGCATAACCCGCTGGGTGGCTGGGGCGTACTCGCGATGCTTGCCGGGCTGGTGGCGGCCGTGGTTACGGGCATGGTCATGCTGGCAGCGGACTATCACGAAGGCCCGCTGGCGGCATTTGCCGCCTCGCTTCCGCCGGAGGAAACAGCGAAGTGGATCCACGAGACAGCAGTCAACGTGATGCTGGTGCTCATCGCGGTGCACCTGGCGGGCGTGGCGGTTCACTGGCTGAAGTTCCGCGAGAACATCGTGCGTTCCATGTTCACCGGGCGGAAACCGGTGTCGCCCGCCGCCGTCGACGCTGATGCAAGTGCCGCGCGCAGTGGGCAAGACGGTTCCGCGGAATGACGCCGCGAACCGGCAGGATCCTGTGCGCATGAAACCTTTGCCGCATGCCCGGTTCATCATCTTTCTGGCGATCTTCACCGCGGCAACACCCGCCTTGCTGCCGTGGCTGGGTGGCGTGCGTGCATTGCTCACCGGCTTCGCGATCGCGGCGGCCTCCTTCGTCGTACTGACCCTTGTATCGCTTCGCGCTGCCGATGGCCCCGCACTGCGGCTGTCAGCTGCAAAGAACGATGCCGGGCGCTGGTTCACGCTGCTGGTATCGGCGGTGCTGACGGCTGTGCTGCTCGTGCTCGTCGGCGTCGAGGCGACGATGAAATCACGCCTCGACGGGGCGACCGTGGCGCTGTCGGTGACGACACTGGTCATGGCCTGGCTGTTCGGCAATGTCGTGTACGCATTGCACTATGCGCACCTGTACTACGACCCGGAAGCAGGCGATGGCGATCATGGCGGGCTCGATATTCCCGGCGGCTGCGAACCGGATTTCCTGGACTTCTGCTATTTCGCGTTCACGGTTGGCATGACATTCCAGGTATCGGACATGCAGGTCCGCAGCCGTCGGATACGGCGCGTCGTGCTGGTTCATGGTGCGCTCTCGTTCCTGTTCAACATCGGCATCGTGGCCCTGACCATCAACCTGGTGGCCTCGGCGATCTGACGGCAAGGTGGCATCGTCCATTCCGGCGTAACGAACCCCTGAGACATTCGCCGTTACGATGCACACGCGCCCGCCGCGAACCCGCCCGCACCCATGACTGAACCCGCCACGCCGGCGGTGCATTGCCGGCAGCTCAGCAAGACCTACGCCAGCGACGGAGCGCCGACGCCCGCATTGCGTGCGCTCGATGTCGACATCCATCCCGGTGAGCTGACGGTTCTGGCAGGCCCGTCGGGTTGCGGAAAAACGACGCTTCTGTCGATCATGTCCGCGCTTCTGGAGCGCGATGATGGAATCTGCGAAGTCTTCGGCCGAGATCTGAATGGCGCGACGGAAGTGGAACGGGCGCATTTCCGCAATCACGTTCTGGGCTTCGTATTCCAGTCGTTCAACCTGCTGCCTGCGCTCACCGCGACGGCGAACGTGGCCGTGCCGCTGCTGATCCAGGGGCGCCCCCGCGACGAGGCCGAAGCACGCGCGGCACGCATGCTCGAAACCGTCGGGCTCGCCTCGCGGAAGGACGCCTTGCCGACGCGGATGAGCGGAGGCCAGCAGCAGCGCGTGGCGATCGCACGCGCGCTGGTGCATGGGCCGCGGCTGGTCGTCTGCGATGAGCCGACCAGTGCGCTCGATCATGCCACCGGCCTCGAGATGATGCGCCTGCTGCGCAGTGCAGCGCTGGCGCCGGAGCGCGCGGTGCTGGTGGTGACGCATGACCCACGGGTTTTTCCATTCGCCGACCGCCTTTTGCACATGGATGACGGCCGCATCATCGGTGACGAGCGCCAGACAGTCCTGGAGGTTGAATGAAACGATTCGCGATCCTCGCGATCCTCGCGCTGGCCGGCATTGCAGCAGCGCTGTATGCGGTATTCGATACCGGCCGGTCGACCGACCGCCCCGGGATCGGCCTCACCGCGCCACCGCCGCCATTCGCGCACTTCGTTGCCGGTGCAGGGCTTACCGAAACCGGCCGCGGCAATGTCGCGGTCGGCACGAACCTGCCCGGCATCGCGCGCGAAGTGCTGGTACGGGCAGGCGAGGGTGTGAACGCGGGTGCTCCGCTGTTCCGCATCGACGACCGCGATGCAAGTTCACGCCTCGCGGTAGCCGACGCGGCGGTGCAGCAGGCGCAGGCGGGGCTCGCAGCACCACAGCACCGGCTCGGTTACCTGCAACGGCTCAATTCGCGTGGACAGGATCTGGTCGCACGCGACATGGTGACGGCCGCGCAGGACGACGTGTCTGCTGCTACTGCCGCCGTGGCCGCGGCACGTGCGATGCAGGTACAGGCGCGCACCACCGTCGATCGCCTGCTGGTGCGTGCGCCTGTGGCGGGCAAGGTGCTGCAGGTAAACGTACGCCCCGGGCAATACGTGGATAACGCTGCCGGCGGGCCGCCGCCCGTTTTGCTGGGCAACGACGAGCGCATCTACCTGCGGGTGAATATCGACGAGAGCGATGCCTGGCGCGTGCGGCCGGGCGCGCGCGCGATGGCTGCGGTGCGCGGCAATCCAGGCCAGCGCATTCCCCTGCACTTCGAATACATCGAACCCTACGTGACGCCGCGCGCATCATTGACCGGGCAGAGTACCGAGCGCACCGACCTGCGCACGTTGCAGGTCGTCTACAGCTTTCCGCGCGATGGACAGCGTGTGTATCTCGGCCAGCAGATGGATGCCTACATCCAGACAGCGCCCACGCCTTCGCCGGCGGCGGGACGGAACGGCCCCGGATGATCGGCATCGCGCTGCGGATGCTGGTGGCCGACCGCGCGAAATTCGCCGGGCTGGTATTCGGCCTGGCATTCACCTCGTTCCTGGTCACCTTCGCCGCCGGGTTCCTCTCCGGTTTCATGACCAACGGGTTCTCGTTGATCGCGGAGAACGCCGATGTGGACGTCTGGGTGATGGATCCGGCGGTGGAGTCGGTCGAAAAGACCACCTCGTTGCCGCTCTCGGCGCTTGAGCGCGTGCGCGGCGTGGATGGCGTCGCACAGGCCTATCCACTGTGGCTGACGAATGCCGATGCGCGCTTTCCCAATGGTGCTTTCCAGCCCTTCCAGGTGATCGCCGTCGACGATGCGAGCCTGGCCGGCGCCCCGACAGGGGCATTGGATGATCCGAGCACACTGCGCACGCCGGGCGTCGCGATCGTGGACGCCGGCGGCACCAGCGGCAAGCTCCAGACACCGCGCTTCGACCGGGACCGCTGGCCGCATGACGGCGCGCATCTCGCCGTGCCGACTCGTGAACTCGCGGCAGGAGACGAACTGCTGGTCAACGGGCGGCTGGTGCGCATGCTCGCACGGTCCCAGACGCTGCCGCGCTTTCCTCCACGGCCGCTGCTTTACATGACCCGTGCCACCGCGCTCGCCACGCTGCCACCGGAGCAGCGCCCGCTGACGTTCGTGATGGTGAAGGCCGCACCGGGCGTCAACCCCGCCGACCTGGCCCTTCGCATCGCTGACCGCACCGGCCTGCGCGCACGCAGCCGTGCCGATTTCAAGGCCGATACCGTGCACTGGTACCTGGTCAATTCCGAAGACGTTGGCGATATCAGCGCCATGCTCATCCTCGCCATGACCATGGGTCTCGGCGTCAGCGGCGTGATGCTGTACATGTTCACCCACGAAAGCCGGCGACATTACGCGGTACTCAAGGCGATCGGCGCGCCACCGGCGATGCTGGCCCGCATGGTGATCGCGCAGGCCGGAGCGAGCGTCGCGGTGGGGGCGGGCATCGGCTTGGGGGCATGCGGTGTGGCGGCGATATTCGCAGTGCGCGCAGGCTTCCCGTTGAGGATGCTGTGGTTCACGCCGCTGGTCGGCCTGGCCGGCGTGCTTGTTGTGGGGATCGTCGCGGTCGCGATCAGCCTTCGCCCGGTGATGAAGCTGGAACCCGGCGCGGTGTTCTCAGGGGTGTGAGGCTTGCGTTGCTGTCACCTGCCGCGCCGGTTCACGATGCCGCCTCAAGGGGCTCCCAGCGCAGCATGAGAGGTTCGGATGGCGTCGCGGGGACCAGCGTCCAGCCATAGACGGCGGCAAGCCGCCGGATCAGCGTGCCGCCTGGCATCCCGTCGTCGGTAGCGGTGCGCAGGTTTCCGGCGCGCGGCATTACGCCAGCCTGCGGAAGAAACTCCAGCGTGCACGCGCCCGGTTGGATACCGACTTCCAGCTTTCCGTAGGCATCCGCGGGCACCAGGCCGCGTATCAGGGAACGCAGCACCAACCCGGCATCGTGGGGTGCAAGGTGCCAGGCGATAGCGCCCGGTGAACCCGTGATGTCAACCGAGACCCCCGACGCATGCCGGTGCAACAGGGGCACGAGGAGTTGCCTGAGCCAGGCTGCGGCATCCACCGACTGCTGTGGTTGCAGGTGGCGACGGCCAAGGCGCAGCAGCGCCTCGAGGAGTTCGGTGAGTTCCGCCACGCCGCGATCGAGTCGATCCAGCCGTGGGCGCAGTACCGGCAGCTCCGCGGCGTCCTCCTGAAGCAACTCGGCCGCGCCTTGCACGACAGCGATCGGCGTGCGCAATTCATGGCTCGCATCGGCGAAGAACTGGCGTTGCGCGACATCGGCGCTCACCAGCCGCGCCTGGTAGCCGTCGATCGCACGCGCGAGGCGGCCGAGTTCATCCGGGCTCGCCGAGGCGGCGAGATCGCTTTCGACCGGCTCGACCGGCAGGCTATCGACCGCCGCGGCCAGGCCGGACAGCGGTGCGAGTGCACGCTTCGCCAGCCAGCCGCCCAGGGCGCCGGAGAGCAGCGTGCCGAACACCACGACGGCTGCGAGCAGGCGGTCGAGGTGGTATTCAAGCTGTTCGATGTCGGCGAGGTCGATCACGAAAAACAGCCGGCCCGCCGCTGTATCGAAAACCCCGACATGGATGCCTTCCGCGACCGGGTCCTCGTGGATTCCCGGTGGCAACGCAGCGTATTGGGCGGGTGCATCGCGGCTGTATCCACTCAGGCGATGCGTCTGTGGCAGAGACGCCGGCAGCCCGTTGGCGAGCCGCAGCGCGTAGTCATCGGCCTGGCCGTGCAACATCTCCGCCGCCAGCACGTGTTCGTAATCCTCGGTGATATAGACCGCCGCCGCCGCGAACAGCCCGCTCAGCACAAGTCCCATCGCCGCGAAGGCGAGAGTGACGCGTCCACGGAGTGGCAGGGTGGGGCGCATCAGGGGGGCGCCAGCAACCGGTAGCCGAGGCCGCGCACGGTACGGATCAGGGGATGGGCGAAAGGCTTGTCCACCAGCTGGCGGATTTCGTACATCTGCGTATGCAGCGCGCCGCTCTCGCCACCGGACAGGCCCCAGGCCGCTGCCATCAGGCGTTCGTGCGAGGTGACGCGCGGTGCGTCGCGCAGCAGGGCGGCGAGCAGCAGCCCCTGCAGGCGGGTCAGCTCGATGCGCCGGTTTTCCCGGAAAGCCACCAGCTGCTCGGCATCGTAGGACAAGGGCCCGAAAGACAGGACGGTACAGGCATGGCGGGCGCGCAGCAGGGCGCGGATGCGTGCTTCGAGCTCGCGCATGGCGAACGGCTTGACCATGTAGTCGTCCGCGCCTTCGGCGAAACCGCGCAGCTTGTCCTCGAGCGTGTCGCGTGCTGTCAGCATCAGGACCGGCACGCCATGACCCGCTTCGCGCAGCCGCTTGCACAGGTCGAGGCCATCCAGCCGCGGCAGGCCCAGGTCGAGCACGATCGCATCGAAACGGCCCTGCATGGCCCGCTGCAGCCCGGCAGCACCGTCCCCGCAGTGATCGACTTCATAACCGCGACGCTCGAGGAAGTCCCAGATGTTGGCCGCGATGTCGCGCTGGTCCTCGACCAGCAATACCCGCAGGCCACGCGTGGAATGGGTTGGTGAGGCTTCCGGCATCGCCAAAGCCTGCCACAGAGGAGGGTGCGCGGTTTAACACGACGCTGAGACCGGGCTGAGCGGAATTTACCGGAACGCACGGACCCTGCCAGCGACTTCCTCCCGCGACCCGAAGATGCCTTTTCTCCGCCGCACAGGCACGCCATCCGCCACGCCCGCATCGTCGCGATTCCGCCCGCTGGCGTGGCTCGGGGTGTGTTTCATCATCATCTCGACGCTGACGCGGCTTGTGCTGCTGCTTGCCACCGGTGCCGGTGTGCCAAGCTCGCCGATGGCATGGCTGTCGATATTCGCGACCGGGCTGGGCTACGACCTGCTGGCCTTCATCTACTTCGCCATCCCGCTGGTCCTGCTGCTGGCGGCCCTGCCGCGGCGCTGGCTCCAGCAACGCACAGGCCGATGGATGGTGGGTGCGCTGTCGTTCGTGATGCTGGCCGCGCTGGTGTTCATCGCGCTCGCCGAATGGACGTTCTGGGACGAGTTCCAGTCACGCTTCAACTTCATCGCGGTCGACTACCTCGTCTATACCACCGA
>SCUY01000198.1 GCA_004322525.1 Lysobacter sp.
GACCTTCTCGACGCGGTCGTTGGAAATCTGCGACACGTGCACCAGGCCGTCCTTGCCGGGGGAAATGGTGACGAACGCACCGAAGTCCATCAGCTTGGCGACCTTGCCCTCGTAGATGCGACCCGGCTCGACGTCGGAGGTGATCTGCTCGATGCGTGCCTTCGCCGCCTGGCCCGCGATCGCATTGACCGACGCGATCGTGATCGTGCCGTCGTCCTGGATGTCGATCTGCGTGCCGGTTTCCTTGGTGATCGCCTGGATAACCGAACCGCCCTTGCCGATCACTTCGCGGATCTTGTCGGGGTGGATCTTGATCGTGATCAGGCGCGGTGCGAACTCGCTGAGTTCGGTGCGCGACGTGCTGAGCGCATTGGCCATTTCGCCGAGGATGTGCAGACGGCCCTGCTTCGCCTGCGCGAGCGCCGCCTTCATGATTTCCTCGGTGATGCCCTGGATCTTGATGTCCATCTGCAGCGCGGAGATGCCGTTGCTGGTGCCGGCCACCTTGAAATCCATGTCGCCGAGATGGTCTTCGTCACCGAGGATGTCGGAGAGGACGACAAAGTTCTCGCCTTCCTTCACCAGGCCCATCGCGATACCCGCGACCGGCGCCTTGATCGGCACGCCCGCGTCCATCAGTGCGAGTGATGAACCACAGACTGACGCCATCGACGACGAGCCGTTCGACTCGGTGATTTCCGACACCACGCGAATCGTGTACGGGAACGCTTCCATCGTCGGCATGACGGCGAGAACGCCTCGCTTGGCAAGACGGCCATGGCCGATTTCGCGACGCTTCGGGCCCATCATGCGGCCCGCTTCACCGACCGAATAGGGCGGGAAGTTGTAATGAAACAGGAAGTGGTCCTTGTACTCCCCACCAACGGCATCGATGATCTGGCCATCGCGCGCGGTGCCCAGCGTGACCGCGACAATCGCCTGCGTCTCGCCACGCGTGAACAGCGACGAGCCGTGCACGCGCGGCAGGATGCCGACGCGCGACTGGATCGGACGAACCGTATCCAGCGCGCGCCCGTCGATTCGAATCTTGCTGGCGAGCACCGAGTCGCGCATGGTCTGGTATTCGAACTCGCCAAACTCCTTGGAGAGATCAGCCGCCTTCCAGCCGTTGGCTTCGCACTGCGCGGCCAATGAAGCGATCACGTCCTTCTTCAGCGCCGAGATGGCGTCCTTGCGCTCCAGTTTGTCGCGCACCGAGAACGCCTGCGTCAGGCGATCGCCGATCGCGGCCTTGAGCGCACCGATCATTTCCTGGTTGGCTTCCGGCGCGGACCACGTCCACTTCGGCTTGCCGGCTTCCGCGACGAGTGCATTGATCGCTTCGATCGCGACCTGCATCTGCTGGTGGCCGAACATCACCGCGCCGAGCATCACGTCTTCCGACAGTTCCTGCGCTTCCGACTCGACCATCAGCACCGCGTCGGCCGTACCGGCGACGACGAGCTCGAGCTTGGAATCGACGAGCTCGGCCTTGGTCGGGTTGAGCAGGTACTGGCCGTCCTTGTAACCGACCTTCGCGGCACCGATCGGGCCGTCGAACGGCGCACCGGAAAGCGCCAGCGCGGCGGACGCGCCCAGCAGTGCGAGGATGTCCCCGTCCACTTCCGGGTTCATCGACATCACGGTGGCGATGATCTGCACTTCGTTGCGGAAGCCGTCGGGGAACAGCGGACGGATCGGGCGGTCGATCAGGCGAGAGATCAGCGTTTCCTTCTCGGTCTGCCGGCCTTCACGCTTGAAGAAGCCACCCGGGATGCGACCACCGGCGTAGAACTTCTCCTGGTAGTCGACAGTGAGCGGGAAGAAGTCCTGCCCTTCGCGCGCGGTCCTGTTCGCGACGGCGCTGACCAGCAGCACGGTGCCCTCGCACGAGACCATGACGGCGCCGCCTGCCTGGCGAGCGATTTCGCCCGTTTCCAGGCTGACCTGGTGCGCGCCGTACTGGAAGGTCTTGGTAATTTTCGCCACGTTGTGTGTCCCTTGTTTCTGGATGCGTTCGGCCGGAGCCCCTGCTCCGCCCGGTGGTGGGCCCGGTGCCCAAAAAAAACCGCGGCGCATCACTGCGCCGCGGTGGGTATCTCTTAGCGACGCAGGCCCAGCTTCTCGATCAGTGCCTTGTACCGCTCGTTGTCCTTGCGCTTGAGGT
>SCUY01000199.1 GCA_004322525.1 Lysobacter sp.
GCTGGGAATTGCAGCACAGATTGATCGCCGCCTACGAGCGCTACGACTTCGCGGAGATCGTGCAGTCGCTCGCCAACTTCTGCAGCGTGGATCTGGGCTCGTTGTATCTCGACGTCACCAAGGACCGGCTCTACACGATGCCGGAGGATTCGGCAGGCCGGCGCTCGGCGCAGACGGCCATGTATCACCTGGCGGAAGCCTTCGCACGCTGGATCGCACCGATCCTGACATTCACGGCCGACGAGATGTGGCGGTTCCTGCCGCCCGCTGCGACCGGCTCGCCGCGCGCGGGTAACATCCTGTTTACGACGTGGTATGACGGGCTCGCCGCACTCCCCGATGACGCACGACTTGGCGTGGCGCACTTCGATCGCCTGCTCGCCCTGCGCGAACAGGTCAGCCGCACGCTGGAGCCGATGCGGGCCGGTGGCGGCATCGGCGCCGCGCTCGAAGCGGAGATCAGGATCGAAACCGGCCCTGGCGAAAACTGGCTGCACGAGCTGCAGGACGAACTGCGCTTCCTGTTCATCAGCGGTGATGTCACGGTGGGCGAGGGTAGCGGGCCGGTATCCGCACGCCGCACCGAAAAGCCCAAGTGCGCACGATGCTGGCATCACCAGGCCGACGTCGGCAGCGTCCAGGCCCACCCACACCTGTGCGGCCGCTGCGTGGTGAATATCGACGGCGCCGGTGAAATCCGCCGCTGGTTCTGACCCTTCCCTGTGAGCCCATCGATGCCTGCATCCCCCCGCCCCAATGCACTGCCCTGGCTGCTGCTTTCGGCATTCGTGATCGTTGCCGACCAGGCGAGCAAGGCCTGGGTGCTCTCATCGCTTCCGGAGTACACGCCGGTACCGGTCATCCGCGGGTTCTGGAACTGGTACCGCACATACAACACGGGCGCGGCGTTCAGCTTTCTCAGCGACGCCGGTGGCTGGCAGAAATACTTTTTCGTGCTGTTGGCGCTGGGCATCGGCGGCCTGCTTGCGACCTGGCTGCGGTGCACGCCCCGCGCCGACTGGAAGACCGCGGTTCCCTATGCGCTGGTGATCGGCGGTGCAATGGGCAATGTCATCGACCGGCTGCTGCATGGCCACGTGGTGGACTTCATCCAGTGGTATGTGGGGGAGTATTACTGGCCGGCCTTCAACATCGCCGATTCGGCCATCGTGCTCGGCGCCGCGGGTATCGCCATCGCCAGTCTGTTGCCTGCGCGTAAGCCGGCACAGGCCGCCGGGGCGTAGCATTCGCGCATGGAAATCCTGCTCGCCAATCCCCGCGGGTTCTGCGCCGGCGTCGATCGCGCCATCGAGATCGTCAAGCGGGCGATCGAGACACTCGGCGCGCCCATCTATGTACGTCACGAGGTCGTCCACAACCGCTTCGTGGTCGATGACCTGAAGCAGCGCGGGGCCGTGTTCGTCGAGGAACTGCATGAGGTACCCGATGGCGCGACGGTGATCTTCAGCGCGCACGGCGTGTCGCAGGCGGTGCGCGTTGAGGCGGCTCGCCGCGAACTGCGCGTGTTCGACGCCACCTGCCCGTTGGTCACGAAGGTCCATCTCGAGGTGGTGCGGCACTGCCGTGCCGGCCGCGATGTCGTGCTGATCGGGCACGAAGGCCATCCCGAGGTCGAGGGCACGATGGGGCAATGGCTGCGCGAGGGAGCATCCGGCCGGATCTACCTGGTGGAGGATGCCGATGACGTAGCGGTACTCGATGTCAGCCAGCCCGCGAACCTCGCCTACACCACGCAGACGACGCTCTCGGTGGATGACACGCGGATCGTGATCGATGCGCTGCGTGCGCGTTTCCCGGGGATACAGGGGCCGCGCAACGACGACATCTGCTACGCGACGCAGAACCGCCAGGACGCCGTGCGTGAATTGGCGGAACGGTGCGACCTCGTGCTGGTGGTGGGTTCGGTGAACAGCTCCAATTCCAACCGCTTGCGGGAACTGGCCGAACGTCATGGCGTGGAGTCGTACCTGATCGATGGCGCGGGCGAGATCCGTGCCGAATGGCTCGCCGGCAAGCAGCGGATCGGCGTCACCGCCGGGGCCTCGGCACCGGATGTACTGGTTCGAGGCGTGATCGATCGCTTGCGTGGCTTTGGCGGCACCCACGTGGTGGAGCTTGAGGGCGAGCCGGAAAACATGGTCTTTGCACTGCCGAAGGAATTGCGCCTTCAGCTGGTGGACTGAGTAACGTTGACCCGGGGGGCACCGCTCCCTAGAATCCCGCTCCTTGCCGCCGTACTTGCGTGTGGCCGCTATTTACGCCGGAATAGCTCAGTTGGTAGAGCGGCGCATTCGTAATGCGTAGGTCGTAGGTTCGATTCCTATTTCCGGCACCACTGTTCGTTGTAAAAACAGGCACTTAGCACAAAGGACGTTACCGAAAACTGCTCCTTATGCACCCGGATTCACCCGGGGTGTGTCCCAGAAGTGTCCCAAGAAGGCCCCGCGAAAGCGGGGCTTTCTTCTTTTTGGCCGCTCCCGCACGCTGCGCATCGGTAATCCCCCCGCTTTTAGCGGACAGCAGAAGTGGAGCTAAGCGGCGAGTGCCAGTTTCTGCCTGGGTGTGATCCCGCCGAGCGCCATGTTCGGGCGCTCGTGGTTGTACGTCC
>SCUY01000200.1 GCA_004322525.1 Lysobacter sp.
TGGGTAGCCTCTTCCTCCCAGTCCGCGATGCGGTACAGGGCGCGCGCCGGGCCGTTCTCCACGGCGGTTTCCAGCACGATGCGCACCGGCGTGGGCCTGCTCCTGCTGGACGCCGCCGCCACCGCCGCACGTGCGGGCGGCGCGGTGCGCATCGTGCTGGAAACCGCCGTGGAGAACGGCCCGGCGCGCGCCCTGTACCGCATCGCGGACTGGGAGGAAGAGGCTACCCAGTGGTACGCGCTGGATCTGCTTCCCCTGGAAGAACCGTCGAACCGCTGACCGCACTCTTGTGCAGGAACGCGTGCGCCCACGCATGGATGCCCGATGCGTCAGGCAGACGGGCCCTCGCGCTCAGCGATCCGCCGGTTACGTCGATAGATGAGCTGCCCTACGATCGCCGTGAGCAGCAGCACGCTGTTGGTGAACACGAACACCCCGTTGCCGAGCATCCAGCTGTAGACGGTGAAACCGCTGCTGGCGGTGAGCTGGCCGATGAATAGCCAATGCGATACCCCTGCGGTGGTGCGCTCGCGCCACTGGGTATAGACCTGCCGTGTCAACGTAGCGATCAACACGGCGGAGGCGGCCCAGCCGATGGCGTCGGCGAGGCTCAAGCGGGAAGTGCGGCAATGCAGGGCATGCGGCGAGCGTGGGTCAGCCGGCGTCGCAAAGCGGTGAACGGTGCTCAGCCGATCACGAACGTGTCGATTGCCGATCCCGCAGCCAAAGACGCGGACTCACGTTCAACCGCATCCACGCGCGCGAGCGGCGGCCCCGTCATGAGCCATCGGGCATACGCTTCGATGGCATCGGGTTCCCCGGCGACCAGGATCTCGACGCTGCCATCGGCCAGGTTGAACGCATGGCCGCGCAGGTGGTGCGACAGCGCCTGTTCGCGCGCGTGTGCACGGAAGGCGACGCCCTGCACGCGGCCGGTGACGCGAAAGCGCACAGCGCTGCTCATCGCAGGGCCGGAGGCCCGATCTCTGCTTCGAGCGATGCCCGCGTGACCGGGCCGAGGATCGTTTTCGCCATGTGGCCATCCGGCCGGATCAGGACGGTCATGGGCAGTCCACGCGGCGCTTCGAAATCCGCCGGGGGATTCAACGTATCGAGAATCGCGACGGGATAGCCCGGTGGCCGGCGGGCAAGGAATGCGCGCATGGCCTGCGGCTCGATGTCCTCGTAGGCCAGACCGATCACCGCGACATCCTTGCGCTGCTTCGCAAGGGCACCGAGCTCGGGCATTTCCTTGAGACAGGGGCCGCACCATGTCGCCCAGAAGTTCACCACCACCCACCTGCCCCGCTGCGCGGCGAGATCGTAGTTGCCGCCGTCGACCAGCCTGATCTTCAGCTGTGGTATCCGGCCCGCGGCCGCGGAGGGCGGTCCATTTCCAGGCGGCGCAGCGGCCATTGGTTGTGCCGGGGTGACGGGTTCGGGTGCGCAGGCCACACCGAACAGAAGGGCGACCACCGTGACGACAAGCGGCTTGCGCATCACGAGTCTTTTGCCCACAGCGTATTTACCCGGCGTTTGAGGAGTTCGCGCAACGGCATGCGCAGCTCGTCGATGGCCCCGACGATCTGCACGCCGAGTTCATCGTCACGGCACGGCAGGTGCACCTCGGCCACCGGGATGCGCAGCTGGCAGGCTTCGTAGAGCTCGGCCAGAGTGAGTTCGTCGAGGTCGCGCGCGAGCAGCCATTCGCCTCCTTCGGCGCGCCGTACCACGTCGATCGAACACAGCTGGGCGAGCATCTGCTGCACCAGAGCGTCGGTGAGCATGGGCTCGAGCCGCTGGATGTCATCGCTATGCAGGCCGCGCCCGTGCTTGCGGGACTGCTCGAACCGCGCGAGTAGTCGCATCAGGCCATACATCTCGAAGCCATGCGGTAGCCGCTGGGCAACGGGCTGGTAGCGGAACGAGGACACCGACGACGCAAACGAGGCGCCGAGCAGGATCGCGAGCCAGCCGAAATAGATCCACAACAGGAAGATGGGGATGATCGCGAGCTTCGCGTAGATCTTCGTGTAGGTGCCAAAGCTGCCGAGATACGAGCCCATGCCCCATTTCGCCGTCTCGAACAGCACCATCGCCAGCACGGCGCCTGAAAACGCATGCCGCCAGCGCACGGTGCGATGCGGCACCACGCGGTACAGGGTGGCGAAACCCGCCACCTCTATCAGCACCGGGGTGAGTCGCAACATGAGATCCGCAAGGACGTGGCCCGCCCGCGTCTCGAACAGCGAGAGCGAGAAGAATCGCGCTGACAGCGCCAGGCTCGCTGCTGCGAGCACCGCGCCCAATGTCAGTACCGTCCAGTAGATGAGGAAGCGGCCGAGCTTCGGTGGCGCGGCCTTCACCCGCCAGATGCTGTTGAAGGTCGATTCCACGCTGGTAAGCGTGACCAGAAGCGATATCACCAGTGCCACCACGCCAGTGACAGTCAGCGTGGCCGCATTGTCGGAGAGCGCCTGCAGGTAACCGCCAGCCGACCGTGCCGCGCTTGGCACGAAGTTCGAGAAAATGTAGTAGCTCAGCTGCGCCGACAATGCCTTGAATACCGGGAACGCGCCGAGCACGCCGAACACCACCATCGACAGCGGGGCGATGGCGAAAACGGTGGTGAATGCGAGCGCGCCCGCCGCCTGGAAGAGGTTGTCGTCGAAGCTGCGGCGCGCGAGGAAACGGAAGAAGGCCACCGCCCGCGCACGATCACGCAGGCGCGGGCTCAAGAGATTGAGAAGGTAATGAGGCTCCATCGCGTCGGAGCCTAACGCATCGGTGCGAGATGGTCGTCATCGCGCGCAACCTCGCGGAGGGCGCGCGCGCGCCCTGTATCCTGAGGCTCCCGACTTCCGGATCCGCCGCCATGCCCGAGGTCCTCGTCGTTTACTACAGCCGTGGTGGCTCCGTCGCACGGCTGGCGCGCCATGTCGCGCGTGGCATCGGCGAAGTGGACGGCATGGTCGCGCGCGTGCGCAGCGTGCCGCCCGTCGCGCCGGTCACGCAAGCCGCCGCGCCTCCGGTGCCGGATGACGGCGCACCCTATGTCGAGGCACGCGACCTGCAGGAATGCACTGGCCTGCTGATCGGCAGCCCCACACGCTTCGGCAACATGGCCGCACCGCTGAAGCACTGGATCGACGGGCTCGGGGGCGACTGGGCAAGTGGCACGCTGGTCGGCAAACCCGCCGGTGTCTTCACGTCCTCTTCCAGCCAGCACGGTGGCCAGGAATCAACGTTGCTCTCGATGATGCTGCCGCTGTTGCACCACGGCTGCGTGATCGTCGGCATCCCGTTTACCGAACCTCTGCTGAGCAGCACACGCACGGGCGGCAGCCCCTACGGCGCGAGCCATGTCGCGGGTGCGCGCGATGACCAGCCCGTGGATGACGACGAAGCGTACCTGGCACGCGCGCTTGGCCGTCGCGTGGCGATGCTCGCAGGCCGGCTTGCATGACCACGGCCCGACGCATCCTGCTGACTGCACTGCTGCTTCTCGTGCTGCTGTATGCGGCCTGGTTCATCGGACGCGCGGAGTGGTTCGCCTTCGTCATCTTTGCGGCGCCAGCCATCGCATTCGCTTCGGGTCTGCTGCAGCGTCGCCCACGAGCGGGTTTCTGGGCGGGGGTAGTCGCCCTGGCCTGGTTCAGCCACGGGGTGATGGTCGCCTGGACGCGGCCGCCCGAACGCCTTTTCGCGCTCGCCGAAGCCATGCTCTCGGTCGTGATCGTTCTCGCCGCGAGCCTGCCCGGGTTGCGTGCGCGGTTCAGCCGCAGGCCCTGAGCCCGGTGGGCCGGGACCTATAATCCCCCGTCCCGAGAAGCGGATCGACGTCCATGGACGCGCTGTGCATCGTCACCACCGGTGGCACCATCGACAAGATCTATTTCGACGACAAGTCGGATTTCCAGGTCGGCGAGCCGCAGATCGGGCGGATCCTCGAGGAGCTTGGCGTTGCATTCCGTTACAGCGTGATCCCGATCATCCGCAAGGACTCGCTGCATATCACCGATGCCGACCGCGAACTTGTCCGTGCGACGATCGCGGCGCAATCCTCGCCCCACGTGCTGGTCACCCATGGCACCGACAGCATGGTGCAGACAGCGCGCGTGCTCGCCTCACTTACGGACAAGACGATCGTATTGACCGGCGCACTCAATCCGGCGCGTTTCCGTGGTTCGGACGCCGAGTTCAACATCGGCACCGCGGTGGGTGCAGTGCAATGCCTGCCCGCGGGCGTCTACATCGCCATGAACGGCCGGATCTGGGATCCGCTCAAGGTGCGCAAGAACGTGGATGCCAACCGCTTCGAAGCCGCGGACTGAGCTGGCGCAGGCAAAGAAAAACCCGGCCGGAGCCGGGTTTTTTTGTAGGTGATACGTCGCTGCGCACACCCTTTGCATCGGTTTCCGCGCCGGTGACCCGGCGCGGAAGGGCTACCGATCAGAACTTGATGCTCCAGCTGTTGATGTAGCCGGTATCACCCGCGGCGTTGTCATTGACACGCAGCTTCCACGTCCCGTTCAGCGCCTCGGTGGAAAGGTTGAACGTATAGGTGCCGGTGACGTTGTCCGTGCTGCCGCCGGAATAGTTGCTGATGTTGTACAGAGAGCCGTCCGGCGCGACGAGGTCGACCTTCAGGTCACCGCGGTAGGTGTGGCGGATATCGACCGTCACCGACGCATTGGTCGGGGCATTGCCGCTGCGGCCGGAAACGGTGATCGGGCTATCGACCGTGGTGTTGTCGGAGATCGTGTAGTCGGTGAGGTTGGTGTAGGTCTGCACCGTGCCACCCGTGCCGGCCGGGGTGTAGTCACCCACCAGGCTCACGCCCGAGAAGGTCGAATACGCCTTGAGGTTCACGTAGTACGTGCCAGCGGACGGCGCCGCGAACGTGCAGGTCTCCGCATTGCCCGTCTTGTACGGACGGCAGTCGTAGGTGGCGTCGGTCGGCTCGCTGCCGAAGCGCACGTACATGTCCGCATCACCGGTGCCACCGGAAATGGTGAAGCTCAGGTTGGTCGCGCCCGCGGGCACCGCCATCGTGTACTTCAGATAGCCGCCGGTGCTGGCCGACAGGTTGGTGACCGCGACGCCCTTGGTCAGGCTGTTGCTCGACGGCGGCGGCGGGGTAGCGCCACGGACCGCATCGACCGCGGCGCGTGCCTGGGCGATGCCCGCACCGATCGGCTGCGACGGCGTGGCCGGGAAGGCGCGCGCCGTGCTCTTGAGGATCGATTCGATTTCCGCGGGGGTCTTCGGTGTGGTCGCCACCGCCTGCATCAGGGCCACAATGCCGGCCACGTGCGGGGTCGCCATCGATGTGCCGCTGTAGGAGGCATAGGACTCCGTGCTCGGCGTGGTCGTGCCGGAGTTCAGCGTGGAAAGCACGGCCGAGCCGGGGGCAGCGATGTCTACACCCGAACCGTAGTTGGAGTAGCTGGCGCGCGCGCCGTTGCTGTCGACCGCACCCACCGCGATGATGTTCGCGCAGTTCGCGGGCGAGGCATTCGATACCGGGCCGTTATCGTTGCCGGCGGCGATGACGATCGTCGTGCCGCGCGAGACCGCACCATTGATCGCGCTCTGCGTGGTCGCGCTGCAGGCACCGGCGCCGCCGAGGCTGAGGTTGATCACTTCGGCCGGGTTGGCATTGGCCGGCACACCGGCGACGGTACCGCCGGAGGCCCAGATCATCGCGTCGGCGATGTCGGAGTCGTAGCCGCCGCCCTTGCCGAGTACGCGCACCGGGACCACTTTCGCGCTGAACGCCATGCCCGCAACGCCCTTGGCGTTGTTGGTCACCGCCGCGATCGTTCCGGCCACATGCGTGCCATGCCAGCTGGAGGTCGAGGTGCCGGTCGCATCGCCCGGGTCGCTCGGATCCGGGTCACGGCCATCGCCATCGGCGGATACGGCGGTATCGATGATGAAGTCGTAACCCGGCAGGATGTTCGCGTTGAGGTCGCTGTGGTTGGTGATGCCGGTGTCGAGCACCGCCACGACCGAGCCCGCGCCACTGGTGATGTCCCAGGCCTGCGTCGCATAGGTGCCGCCGGCGCCGGTGCCGAAGCCGTACTGCTCGCTGAAGCGGGTGTCGTTCGGCGTCATCACCGGATGGTTGAGCTTGTCGATCTCGACATATTCGACATTCGGATCAGCCGCGATCTGCCGCATCAGCGATTCGGCCTCGGCACGGTCGAGCTTGCGGCTGCTGCGCACGACATCGGCGCCCACCGCGAGGCGGCGCAGGTGCATCAGCGTGGCGCGTGCGCCGGCGCGGTTGGCAGCGATCGACAGCGACGGGCCGATCTGCGCGGCGCTCATGCGCTGGGCGCTGCCGGTGCGGTACTTGACGATGAAGCGATCGGTGGTCGGCTGCGACTGCAGCCCCGACAGATTGACGCGCCCGGCCATGGCGGACGGCGCGGCGGTGGCGGCGATCACCAGTGCGGTGGCGACGGCGAGGGAGTGCAGGCGAAGGGACGTGGACTGCGACATCGTTGAGAACCCCGTGGTAGGTAGGAGCGCCGCCGTGCGGCGAGTTACCGGGGTCGCTCTGGCGAGGTGTCCCGGTGAGTTTGGGGACGTCATCCATTCCCGTCCGCCACCGGACGTTAGGCTCCAGCTGGCAAGCGATGCACGCTGCAGGCGCAAATGTGTTGGCCGTAACCGCCAGCGTTTTACGTTGAAGGTTGATTCATAAGGGAAAACCTCTCTTGACGGGGCCTTCACTCCAGCCGTTCAGCCGTCGTTTTTGCTGCGATGCAGCAGATTTCAGCGCAAAAACGTGCTCCGCGGCTCGTTTTTGCACAGCTCCGCGGTACCGCCCCCGATACCCGGCTCAGAACATCCCCGTCTCGAGGCGGGCGGCCTCCGACATCATCGTGCGGTTCCACGGCGGGTCGAATACGAGGTCGACATCCGCCTCGGCCACGGTGGGGATCAGCTCGAGCTTGTCGCGCACATCCGCCACGAGCACGTCGCCCATGCCGCAGCCAGGTGCCGTCAGCGTCATGTCGACGTGCACGAGGCGATCGCCAGGTCGCGAATCGTGGGCGCGCACCTCGACGGTGTAGACCAGCCCGAGGTCGACCACGTTGATCGGGATCTCCGGATCGAAGCAGGTCCGCAATTGCTTCCAGACCAGCCGCTCAACCGCTTCGTCGTCGGCACCTTCGGCGAGCTGCAGCGGCGCCGGCGGCTCCTTGCCGATCGCATCGGCGTCGCGCCCGGCGATGCGGAACAGGTTGCCTTCGACGAACACAGTGAAACTTCCGCCGAGCGCCTGCGTGATGTAGCCAACACTGCCGGCCGGCAACGTCACCGCCTCGCCCTGCGGCACGAGCACGGCGGCGCAATCGCGCTCGAAGCGCACGGGCTCGCTGGAACGGGAATACATCGGTCGGCCACCACGTATTTAAGCTGGACCATTCTAGTCCCAATTGATGGAAGGGCCGGGGCGGGCCGGTATCCTGTGGCCATCATTTCCACGCCCTCCCCCATGCCAGAACCCCGTCCCATCCACGTCCCGCGCTGGCTGGCCTGGTGCCTGCTACCCGTAGTAACGCTCGGTTTCGCCGCGCTCTGGACGCTGGTGGCGCTGCTCTCGGATCGGCAGGCGAGCTGGATGGCTGTCATCGGCGCCATCGACGTGCTGTGGCTGCTCGGCCTCGTGCCGTCGCTGCAGGCGCCTTCGCGAGCCGTGCTGGCAACGCTGGCCACCGCCGTCATCGTGGCCTGCGCGAACTGGGCGATCATCGCGAGCCACGTCGGCGCGCAACTGGGCGCGGGGCCACTCGAAGCCATCGGCAAGCTGGGCATCCACCATGCGTGGACGCTCGCCGGCCTCGCCAATGCCTGGGAGGACGGCGTCTGGATCGCGCTGGCGCTGGCGTTATCGGCTAGCGCGCCGTGGCTCAGTGACCGGATCCGTCGAGCGCTTTCAGCTCGCTGACCAGTGCCGCGGCCATCTCCGCGCCATCGCCGAACAGCATCCGCGTGTTGTCCGCATAGAAGAGCGCGTTCTCGATGCCGGCGAAGCCCGTGCCGCGGCCACGCTTGATGACGACGACGTTCTTCGCATCGACCACGTCGAGGATCGGCATGCCGTAGATCGGGCTGGCCGGGTCCGTCTTCGCGACCGGGTTCACCACGTCGTTGGCGCCGATCACCAGCGCGACATCGGTATTGCGGAACTCGGGGTTGATGTCGTCCATGTCGGCGATGAGGTCGTAGGGCACGCCGGCTTCGGCTAGCAGCACGTTCATGTGTCCGGGCATGCGGCCGGCGACCGGATGGATCGCGAACTTCACCTTGATGCCGCGCGCGATGAGCTTCTGCGCGAGTTCCCAGATCTTGTGCTGTGCCTGCGCGACCGCCATGCCGTAGCCGGGCACGATCACCACGCGCTCGGCATAGCCCATCAGCGCGGCGACGTCGCCGGCCTCGATCGGCTTCTGGCTTCCGGTGATCTCTTTCGCTTCGCCGGCGGGGCCGAAGCTGCTGAAGATCACGCCGCTGATCGGGCGGTTCATCGCCTTGGCCATCAGCCGCGTCAGCAGCATGCCGGCCGCGCCGACCATCGTGCCGGCGATGATCAGCGCCTCGTTGCCGAGCACGTAACCTTCGAACGCGACCGCAAGGCCGGTGAACGCGTTGAACAGCGAGATCACGACAGGCATGTCGGCGCCGCCGATCGGCAGCGTCATCAGCACGCCGACGGCGAGCGCGGCGATGAAGAACGCGAGCACGACGATCCGCACGTCATACGGAGTCGAGATCGGCGCGACCGCGATCATCCACACCGTTGCGGCGGCAAAGCCCAGCGTAAGCAGGAAAACGAGCGCATTGAACGCCTGCTGGCCCGGGAAGACGTAACGCTTGTCCATGCGCCCATCGAGCTTGGCCCAGGCGATCACCGAACCCGACAGCGAAACCGCGCCGATCAGCGCGCCTATCACCGCCAGAACGAGCGCCGTCGTCGACGTCGACGTGCCGCGCGCACCGCCCGACAGCCGCAGCAGCTCGACCGCGCCAATCGCCGCCGCCGAGCCCCCGCCCATGCCGTTGTAGAGCGCCACCATCTGCGGCATGTCGGTGATCGCCACCTTCTTGCCCGACACCCACGCCGTGGAGGTTCCGATCGCCAGCGCCAGCACGATCAGCGGCAGGTTGTGCAGGCCCGGTAGCAGGAATGTCGCCGCGGTGGCGATGATCATGCCCGTGCCCGCCCAGCGGATGCCGCTGCGTGCCGTCACCGGCGAGGCCATGCGCTGCAGGCCGAGCAGGAACAACGTCGCGGCGACGAAATAACTCGCCGAGGCCACCAGTACGCGCGGGTCGGACAGCAGGCTCATGCGCGGCCTCCCGGCTTGCGCGACGCCTTGAACATGTCGAGCATCCGCTCGGTCACCACGTAGCCGCCAGCCGCATTGCCCGCCCCGAGCAGCACACCGAGGAAGCCGATCACCTTTTCGACGGTGGTGTCGGCCTGGCCCAGCACGACGATCGCGCCGATCAGCACGATGCCGTGGATGAAGTTCGAACCCGACATCAGTGGCGTGTGCAGGATCACCGGTACCCGCGCAATGATCACGTGCCCCGCGATCGCCGCGAGCATGAAGATGTACAGCGCCACCATTCCGTCCGCCATGAGCCGCCCCGTCATCCCGTTCGGGCCATCATAACGACGGCTGAATCCCGCGGGGCGGCAGTCAACCGGGCAGGCGGGCAGGCGTTCTATCCCGTGCTGCACAGCGCACTTCCCGACCATCCGCACTTGGAGACTGTCATGAAACTGCTGTCCGCCCTCGCCCTGCCCCTCCTCCTCGCCGCCCTTCCCGCAGCCCAGGCTGCCACCCATGTCGATCGTGGTGATCGCGCCGAAGCCCGCCTCGACCACCGTGGCGAGCGCATCGAAAAGCGCCTCGAACGCAAAGGCGAGCGCCTCGAAGCGAAGTTCGACCAGCGCGCCGAGCGTGCGCAGGATCATGGCAAGCCAAACGTCGCCGCCCACCTCGAACGCAAGGGCGAGCGGCTGGAGCAGAAGTTCGACCGCCGCGGGAACCACGTGGCCGCCCGGCTTGAGCGCAAGGGCGAGCGGGTCGACCGTCGCTGGGATCGCAAGCACTGACGGATGACACCGGCGATGGCGCAGGCCACGGAGGCATGGCATGAACGAGGCGACCCGCCGACGCTCGATGCGTTCCTTGCATCGATCTCGACCCGCGCGTTCCGCTTTGCCGAACTCGGCCTGCGTCATCGCGATGATTCGCTCGACGCGGTACAGGAAGCGATGATCAGGATGCTCAACTACGCGGACCGGCCCGCGGCGGAGTGGACGCCGCTGTTCTGGAGCGTGCTGCGCAGCCGGGTGATCGACACGCAGCGTCGCCGCAGCTTCCGCCTCACCTGGCTGGCGCCGCCCCTGCCCGATGATGAAAACCCGGTGGATTGGGCCGCCGATCCCGGCCCCGACCCATCGCGCCACAACGATGGCCGCGAGGCCTATGCGCGGTTCGCGCTCGCATTGCGCGCCCTGCCCAGACGACAACGCGAGGCCTTCACCCTGCGAGTACTGGAGGAGCTGGACGTGATGACCACGGCGAGCGTGATGGGCTGCAGCGAAGGCTCGGTCAAGACGCATCTCTCGCGGGCCCGCGAGGCTCTGCAGAAACAACTCGAGGATTTCCGATGATCGCCTCCCATGCTTCCTTCGATGCTCGGGCCCGCGCCCTGCATGCAGGCGCGCTCGACCGCCTGTCGCCGCCGGTGCAGGCGCAACTCGTCCAGCGCCGTCGCACCGCGCTGGCCGGCAAGCCATCCGGGCACCGACGCGCCTTCTGGCCCTGGGCGGGAATGGCGACTACCGCCGTCGCGCTGGCATTCGCGTTGCAGTTGCGCCCACTGCCTGTCGATGCGCCGGCGGTTACCGGTTCAAGCCCGCAATTTGCCGTCGCCGATACGGCGATCGTGGACACCGGCACCCTGCTTTCCGAAGACCCCGAGTTCTACCTGTGGCTCGCCGGCAACGACGGCCAGCCGAATCTGGAGTAAGCCATGAACCGATCAGCCTCCCTCTTTCTTTCCACCGTGCTGCTGGCTGCGGCATTGCCTGCTGCCGCACAGCCAGCCACGTCGCTGCCCGATTGGGATCGGCTCGATGCGTCCCAGCGCGACGTGTTGACTGCACCGGTGCGCGAACGCTGGAACGCGAATCCCGAACACCGCAGCCGCATGATGGAACACGCGCAACGCTGGAAGGCGATGACGCCCGAACAGCGTGCAAAGGCGCTACAGGGTGTCGAGCGTTTCCAGAAGATGAGCCCGGAAGAACGCGCGAAGGCGCGAGCGGCCTTCAGCCCGTTCCGGCGGATGAGCGAGGCCGAGCGGCGCAGCCTTCGCGAGAAGTTGAAGGCGATGACGCCGGAGGAACGCAAGGCGTGGCTCCGGGCGCACAGCCAGCCCAACGCCGGGCATTCCGGGTCACGCTTGCAGGGTGAACGCGCGCGCGCGGACGAGGCGGCGCGGCAGCACTAGGCGCTGCCCTCATCCGGCGTGCGTTGCGGTATCCGGCGACCGCTCGGGCCAGACGGTGCGCGCGAGCAGTTCATCGTTCCAGTCGAAGCTCAGCGCGCCGCCTTCGAGGAACAGGCTGACGAAGTTCAGTACGTTGCGCGCATACATCTCGCTTGCATGTACCGCACCCAGGCTGGCCAGCCCGAGCGGGCCGGCAACGGTGACGCCGCCGACATCAAGCGTCTCTCCCGGCACAGTGGATTCACAATTTCCACCGCTCTCGGCGGCGAGGTCGACGATGACGCTGCCGGGCCGCATGCCATCCACCATCGCGCGGCTGACGATGCGGGGCGCGGCCCGGCCGGGAATGGCCGCGGTACAAACCACGACGTCCATCTGGCCAAGGTGCGCGCCCAGGCGCTTCTGCTGCTCGGTACGTTCCTCGTCGGACAGGGCGCGCGCATACCCGCCTTCGCCTGCCGCGCTGATACCAAGATCGAGGAACTTCCCTCCGAGCGATTCGATCTGCTCGCGGGTTTCCGGGCGTACGTCGAAGCCTTCCACCTGCGCACCCAGTCGACGCGCGGTCGCGATCGCCTGAAGGCCGGCGACGCCCGCACCGATCACCAGCACCTTCGCCGGCCTGATGGTGCCGGCAGCCGTGGTGAGCATGGGAAAGAAGCGTGGCGCGAGCGTGGCGGCAATCAGTACCGCCTTGTAGCCGGCCATGCCGGCCTGCGAACTGAGCACGTCCATCGACTGCGCGCGCGTGGTGCGCGGCAGGCGCTCGAGCGGGAATGCGATCACCCCACGCCCGGTGATCGCCTGCGCCCGGCCCTCGTCGGCCTGCGGCGCGAGCAGCCCGATCAATGCAGCGCCCGGCTTCATCGACACAATCCCGAGTGCGGGCGGCGGCTGCACGCAGAGCACGATGTCCGACTGCGTGACCGGCGCATCGCCGGGATCGATCTCCGCGCCGGCCTGCACGTAGGCATCGTCACCGAAGCCGGCGCCGAGTCCAGCGCCCGGCTGGACGCGGATGCGTGCGCCTCGCGCCACCAGCTTCCGCACGGTTTCGGGCGTAGCCGCCACGCGGCGCTCGCCGGGCGCGGTTTCCCGCAGGATGCCCACTGTCACGTCCGCCATGCGCAAGCTCCATTCGGGGGTGGACGCATCCTACCGAATGCACTGCCGCGCACGCCGATAAAAAAAGGCGGCCGGGGCCGCCTTCGTTCCGCGATGGCCTAATGCTGGCCGACGGCGATCTTCAGCTGTTCCTGCAATTCGCGCATGGCGGCTTCGAATGGCGACCGGCCGGCATCGATCACCAGACGGCCTTCGCCGGAGAGGACAGCGAGTTCTTCCACGCTGGCGGCCAGCACCCGCATGCCACGTCGATTGACCAGCAACAGGCGTGACGTCAGCGGGCTGATCCACGCCACCTTGACCGAGATCGGCTCGCCCTGCGCATCGTTCAGGCGCAGCCACGAACCGACTTCGAGTGCGCGGAGTTCGGCCGCGATCCGCGGGTCGTGGCGCAATGTATCGGTACCGCCCGCGAGCCACAGACGACTCTCCTGTTCGGGCTCATCGCGCACCGGCGCCGGCATCGGGCGCAGGCGACGCGGTGCGTCCGGATCGGACAGGCCGCGCACGATGCCGGCCAGGCCATGGCTGGCGGCCGTGGCGTCGAGGCCGGAGGAGGCGAGGCATTCGGTGAGCGGAGCCTCCAGCGCGAGCAACTGGCGGACCAGCCCGGCACCATCGGCATGCGCAGCGAAGACATCGGCGATCGCCAGTTCATCGCCCATCCGGACCGCATCCCGGAAGCGCGTGCTCTCTTCGCCGTCGCGCAGCAGTGTCTGCACCAGATGATGGCGCCACGGCGTGGTGAGAAAATCGCCGATGGCCTGCGTCAATGGCACCAGCGACAGCCGCCGCTGCAGCACCGCATCGGCCGCGGCGCGCGCCTGCGCCAGGCGCTCGCGGCCGAAACTGGCCTTGGCCGCGCGCTGCTCCTGCAATTCGACCCGCCGCCGCTGCTGCGACAGCAGTTCCTCGAGTTCGGCATGCGCCATCTCGAACACGGAAAGGTCTTCGTTGAATTCGGCGACCACCCGTTGCGACACGGCCGACGCACGCTCGAGCAGCTCGCGATCCTGCGGCGTCGCCCCGGTGTTGTCCTCGCAGGCTTCGGTCAGCGCATCAAGCAGGCGTCGCGCCGGGTGCATGCGTTCAACGAACATCGAATCGTCATTGATCGCCACTTTCAGGTAGGGCAGCACCAGCCGTGCGTAGACACGGCGGGCGCGATCCTGCAGGGCATGCGTACGGAACAGGGATTCGAACAGCAGCGCGACCATGTCGACGGCATCCTCGCCGTCGGCCGACAGCGCGGTGTTCTCGGGATGCATGCCGAGGCGGCGCGCACCTTCGGCCAGATAGCTGCGCATCGCATCCGCCAGCCTCCCGGAGGTGACCAGGGCACGCGCGAAAACATCCGGCGGGTCGGCCTGCAGCACCGAGGCGATGCTGGAAAGCTCGCGTGAATCGAACTCCCGCACCGGCCCGCCCATGCCAGAAGTCGACAGGGCCTGTCGGGAACCCTGCGACGGGGCCATGCCCGGATACGACGACGCCGGGGACAGCGCGCGCGCGCCTTCGCTGCGACGCTCCATCCGCCACAACCGAAGCTGTTCGCGCAGCGGCTCGAGTTCGGTCGAATGCACCGCCGGGGTACGCATGCCCGGCATCGGACGGGCGAGCGGTTCGGGCGACAGGGGCACGGGCGCGCCGTACCACTGTGGTTGCACGGCCGGCGCGGCCGGCAGCACGGGTGTGGCCTCGGCCGACGGGTGCGTTTCACGTGCCTCGTCCGCCGCGCTGAAGCCGGCGATCGACGCCGGCATCCAGGCGCTGGTTCCATAGCCCGCGCGGTTGAGGATCGCGCCGAGATTCGGATACAGCGCATCGAGAAGCGGAACCAGCTGCGACTGGTAATGACGGAACAGGAGGCGTCCCAGCCCCTCCGAAACGCCGCCCGGAGCCAGCGCGGCGACGAGGGTGGAACACAGCCGGCCCGGCGATACCGGATTCGGCCCGGCCGGCACGCGCATACCAACGGCGAGTTCATCGAACTGCACGCGCAGCGACTGCAGCTGCCGCTCGTAGCGCTGCTCCAGGATCTCGCTCAGGCGCTGGCCAGCCAGATGCAGGTCGATCACCGCCTCGTCGATCAGCCCCAGCGCCATGCCCGAGCGGATGAACGGATTACGGAATTCCTCGAAGCCCTGCGCCACCTGCTGGCGGAAATTCATCGTGTCCGTCGCGCCGCGGGCACGAAGCACGCCGAGGCCCGCGAGTTCGGGATACGAGTCCGGGCCGGCTTCGGCGAGATCGCGTTCGGCCGGTGCGTAGAGCACGCCGGGAAACGCTCCCAGCCGCTCGACGGACAGGCGCTTCAGCGCTTCGAGCACGCGGGCAGGCTCAAGGCGCGGATCGAGACCGAACTCCTGCGATGAACCGATCACGGGTTCCTCTCTTCTGCATTCACGCGATGCCGCAGCACCGACGGGAAATGCAGCATAGTGGCAATGTGCGTCACTAACTGCCCCGATTCATTGATCTGTGAGCCATGTCCCACGCTGATTTCACGATGCCGACCAATGGTGATCCACAGGCCCTCACCGGCCTCGATGCACGCCGTTCCGTTCCTGCCATGCAACTGGGAAAGCCCGGCCCTGACGCGGCACAACTGGTGCGCATGCTGCAGTCGGCGGTGCGCGTACCCGATCACGGCAAGCGGGTGCCGTGGCGCTTCGTGCGCATCGAAGGCGTTGCACGTTCAGCATTCGGTGACCGCCTGGCGCAACGCAGCCGCGAGCGTGATCCGCAGGCAAGTGACGCGGTCGTCGAGAAAGATCGCCAGCGCTTCCAGCATGCGCCGGTGGTGCTCACGGTCATCGTGCAGCAGGGCCCCGACGCGAAGATCCCCGCGGGCGAGCGCCTGCTCAGCGGCGGCTGCGTATGCTTCGCGCTCCTGCAGGCCGCGCAGGCACTGGGCTTCGGCGCCTGCTGGCTGACCGGATGGGCGGCGTACGATGACCACGTGCGCGGCTGGCTCGGCGTCGGCCAGGACGAGGTGATCGCCGGATTCATCCACATTGGCAGCGTCCGCCAGCACGCGCCCGAGCGCGACCGGCCCGATGCGGCCACCCTGCTGACCGACTGGATTCCCGAATGAGCCCCCTCTCCGCGGCTGATGCCGCGCCGGCGCGCCGCAGGCTGTATCTCGTCGACGCGAGCGTCTACGTGTTCCGCGCCTGGCATTCGATGCCCAACGAATTCCACGATGCCGACGGCTGGCCGACCAACGCCGTGCACGGCTTCGCGCGCTTCCTGCTCGAACTGGTCGAGCGCGACCGGCCGGCGCACATCGTGGTGGCCTTCGACGAAGCGCTCGACAGCTGTTTCCGCAACCGGCTCTACCCGGCCTACAAGGCCAATCGCGAAGCCGCGCCCGACGAACTGCGCCGGCAGTTCGCCCATTGCAAGGCGCTGTGCCGCGCGCTCGGGCTGACAGTCCTCGCACACGCCGACTACGAGGCCGACGACCTCATCGGCAGCGCGCTGCATGCCGCCCGCGGGCATGGCTTCGACGGCGTGATCGTGTCCGCCGACAAGGATCTCTCCCAGCTGCTGGGCGAGCACGACGAACAATGGGATTTCGCCCGTGGCCTGCGCTGGGGCGCAGTCGGCGTGCCGGCGCGCCATGGCGTGCGTGCTGACCAGATCGCCGACTACCTCGCGCTCACCGGCGACGCCGTCGACAACATTCCGGGCGTGCCCGGCATCGGCGCCAAGAGCGCCGCGTTGCTGCTCGGCCACTTTGGCACGCTGGACGCGTTGCTCGCGCGCGTCGACGAAGTGCCCTACCTGTCATCACTCCGCGGCGCCGCCCGTTGCGCGCAGCAGTTGCGCGCCAATCGCGAGCAGGCATTGCTCTGCCGCGAACTGGCGACGATCGCCTTGAATGCGCCGTGTGATGGCGATGCGCCGTACGCGCGCGGCGAAGCCGACGCCGCAGCGCTCGCGCGGCTGGTCGACGACCTGCGCTTCGGGCCGCTGACCCGGCGACGGCTTCACGCCGCCTGCGGCCTCGAATTCCTGCCCGCGCGCTCCACCACCGCCTGACCTTCGCCGCACAACGACCCAGCCGATGAACGACGACACCGTCCACACGCGCGAGATCCTCCACGAAGGCCGCTGGCTCCGGCTCGTGCAATGCGGCCGCTGGGAATACGCCGAACGCGTCCACGGGCATGGCATGGCGGTGATCATCATCGCCGTCACGCCCGACGACGACGTGCTGTTCGTCGAGCAGTTCCGTGTACCGCTGGGCAAACGCACCATCGAAATGCCGGCCGGGCTCGTCGGCGACGAACGCGATGATGACACCCTCGCCGAGGCGGCGCGACGCGAACTCGTCGAGGAAACGGGCTGGATGCCCGACAACGTCGAAGTACTGCTGATCGGCCCGACCTCGTCCGGCATGAGCAGCGAGCGCATCGCATTCGTGCGCGCCACCGGTTTGCGCCAGGTGGGCGACGGTGGCGGCGTCGATGACGAAAGCATCGTCGTGCATCGCGTGCCGCGCGCGCAGGCACCGGCCTGGCTGATGCGGAAACATGCGGAAGGTTTCGAGGTCGACCTGAAGCTATGGGGCGGCCTGTGGATGCTCGAGCGCGAACCCGATGGCGCCCCGCTGCGACGCGCGCCTTCTCGGCCCGATGACGCCAGCGCACCCTAGAATCCGCGCCACTCCGAACGGAAGCGACCCATGCATGTCCTCGTCTGTGGCGGCGCCGGTTATGTGGGCTCGCACGCCGCGCTCGTCCTCGCGCACGCCGGGCACGACGTCACCGTCCTCGACAACCTGTCCACCGGCCATCGCGAAGCGGTGCGCTGGGGTTCGCTCATCGAAGCGGACCTGCTGAAGCCCGAAACCCTCGATGCCGCTTTCGCGCGCCCGGTCGATGCGGTGATGCATTTCTGCGCGCGTTCGCTGGTCGGTGAATCGATGCACGAGCCCGTGGCCTATTACCAGAACAATGTCGCCGGCACGCTCAACCTGCTGGAAGCGATGCGCCGTCATGACGTCGACCGCATGGTGTTCTCGTCGACCGCCGCGGTGTTCGGCAACCCGGTCACCGACATGATCGACGAGGACCATCCGAAGCAGCCCATCAATCCGTACGGCGCGTCGAAACTCATGGTGGAGCAGGTACTGCGCGACGCGGCGAATGGCTACGGGCTGCGGTCGGTCGCGCTGCGCTATTTCAATGCGGCCGGCGCCGCGGCGGACGAAGGCATTGGCGAATCGCATTCGCCCGAGACGCATTTGATTCCGAACGCGCTGAAAGCGGCGGCCGGCGAAGGCGCCGGGCTGACGGTATTCGGCAACAACTACCCCACCCACGACGGCACCTGCATACGCGACTACGTTCACGTGCTCGACCTTGCCGATGCCCACCTGCGCGCACTGGGCTGGATGGACCGCGAACGCGGTGCCTACCAGTTCAACCTCGGCAATGGCAATGGCTTCTCGGTGCTCGAAGTGATCGAAGCCGCCCGCCGGCTGTCAGGGCGCGATATTCCCTACACGATCGGTGCACCCCGCGCCGGCGACCCGCCGGTGCTGGTGGCGTCAAGCCGACGTGCCCGCGAGAAGCTGGGCTGGACGCCGCGATTCGACCGTATGGACCCGATCATCGAGAGCGCCTGGGCCTGGCATCGCGCCCCCGCGTTCTGAGTTCGCGCCTGGAACCGTGGACTCGCAGCCATGGACGACGGGCTGCATTCCGACATGCGGGCAGTGGACAGCACCTGCCCTGCCCCAGGTGCTAGGGCTGTGCAAACCTGTCCGTCGCCCGCACCAGCGCGTCGATGTTCTCCGCCTCGAAGGCCGAGTGCCCGGAGGCCGGCGAGACCAGCAGTTCGGACTGCGGCCATGCGCGGTGAAGATCCCAGGCGCTCTGGACCGGGCAGACCACGTCATAGCGGCCATGCACGATCACGCCCGGGATGTGCGCCATCTTCGGCACGTCGCGCAGCAACTGGTCGTCGGCATCGAAGAAGCCGTTATTGACGAAGTAGTGGTTCTCGATCCGCGCGAAGGCGAGCGCGAACTGCGGGTCTTCATGGCTTGCGGCGAAATCCGGATCGATGTGGAGGAAGCTGGTCGCCCCTTCCCAGACGCTCCAGGCGCGCGCCGCGG
>SCUY01000201.1 GCA_004322525.1 Lysobacter sp.
CCGGCACGTCTGGCCGGGCACAGCCTCGGCGAATACAGCGCGCTGGTGGCGGCGGGCACACTGTCGCTTCACGAGGCCGCGAAGCTGGTGCGATTGCGCGGCCAGCTGATGCAGGCCGCCGCGCCGGCCGGCACCGGTGCGATGGCGGCAGTGCTCGGTGCCGAGGACTCACTCGTGCAGGAGGTCTGCGAGGCCTGCAGCGCGCGCGAGGTCGTTGTGCCGGCCAACTTCAACTCGCCGGGACAGATAGTGATCGGCGGCCATGCCGATGCAGTCGATCGCGCATTGACGATGCTCGCCGAGCGCGGCGTGCGCAAGGCGGTGAAGCTCGCGGTGAGCGTGCCATCGCACACGCCACTGATGCGCGAGGCGGCCAATCGCCTTGCCGAGGCGATGACCGGGATTCAGTGGAGCGTGCCAACGCTGCCGATCGTGCAGAACGTCGACGCCGAAACGCGTACCGATCCGGCGTCGATCCGCGATGCGCTGGTCCGCCAGCTCTACCTGCCGGTGCAGTGGACGCATTGCATCGAGGCGCTCGTTGCCGCAGGTGTGACGAGGATCGCCGAATGCGGCCCGGGCAAGGTGCTGACGGGCCTGGTGAAGCGCATCGACAAGACGATCGACTGCCGCGCCCTTGGCTCGGCAGCCGATTTCGACACGGCACTTGAGGAGTGGACACACGCATGAACGAGACACGCGGCACGGGCCCGCTGGCGGGCGAGATCGCCCTGGTCACCGGCGCGACGCGCGGCATCGGCGCGGCGATCGCGGACGAGCTGGCGGCGCAGGGCGCCACGGTGATCGGCACGGCGACTTCCGAGTCCGGCGCGACCGCGATCGGCGAGCGGCTCGCGTCGCACGGTGGCATGGGCCGCGTGCTCAACGTCACCGAGCCGGGCGCTATCGACGCGCTGATCGATGCCATCGCGAAAGATGCCGGCCCTGTGTCCATCCTCGTGAACAATGCCGGCATCACCCGCGACAACCTGCTCATGCGCATGAAGGATGAGGACTGGCAGGCCATCCTCGATACCAACCTCACCAGCGTCTACCGTTCGTCGAAGGCGGTGATGCGCGGCATGATGAAAGCGCGTCGCGGGCGCATCATCAACATCGCGTCGGTGATCGGCCTGACCGGCAATGCGGGGCAGTCGAACTATGCGGCGGCGAAGGCCGGCATCATCGCCTTCAGCAAGTCGCTGGCGCGCGAGATCGGCTCCCGCGGGATAACGGTCAACGTCGTGGCGCCGGGCTTCATCGACACCGATATGACGCGCGGCCTGCCGGAGGATGCGAAGGCCTCGATGGTCGGGCAGATCGCGTTGGGCCGTCTGGGCGAACCCGCGGACATCGCTCGTGCGGTGGCCTTCCTGGCGGGGCCGGCGGCCGCGTATATCACTGGCGAGACCCTGCACGTCAACGGCGGCATGTACATGCCCTGAGGCCGACCGCCGGCCATCCGCGGGCTTTTTCCTGTGCGGCCGCCGCTATACTCCGGCCCGCCTCGATTCATTTAGACTTGTCCATCGAATATCCCGTCCGGGAGGAGTGAGATCCAATGAGCAGCATCGAAGAGCGCGTCAAAAAGATCGTTGTCGAACAGCTCGGCGTCAAGGAAGAAGACGTCACCACCAACGCGTCGTTCGTTGATGATCTGGGCGCCGACTCGCTCGATACCGTCGAGCTCGTGATGGCGCTCGAGGAAGAATTCGAGTGCGAGATCCCGGACGAGGAAGCCGAGAAGATCACCACCGTGCAGCAGGCCATCGATTACGTGAAGGGCCACGTCAAGTCCTGATCGACTCGACGCGGAGCGAACGGCCGTGGCGCCGCCGCTTCCCAGCAACACGACCGGGGCCGCATTGCGGCCCCGCGTCTTTGAACCATCCGTGCGCCGACGTATCGACGTCGACGTGCCCGCAGCAGCCGGCAGGCCGGCATTTCTGGAAGGTGGAGGTCCCGATGTCGAAGCGTCGTGTCGTGGTGACGGGTCTTGGAATCGTCTCGCCGCTGGGCAACGACCTGGCGACGACGTGGGGTGGCATCGTCAACGGGCGCTCGGGGATCGGGCCGATCACGCATTTCGACACCACCAACTTCACCACGAAGATTGCCGGTGAAGTGCGCGACTTCGATGTCACCCGTTGGGTGCATCCGAAGGACGCGAAGAAAATGGACCCGTTCATCCATTACGGCGTCGGCGCCTCGATGATGGCGCTGGAGGATTCGGGGCTGACGATCGACGACTCGAACGCCGAGCGCATCGGCGCGCTGATCGGCTCGGGCATCGGCGGCATCCTCGGTATCGAGGAAACGGCGATCAAGTACCACGAAGGCGGCCCGCGCAAGATATCGCCGTTCTACGTGCCCAGCACGATCATCAACATGCTGCCAGGACAGGTGTCGCTGCTGACCGGCATGAAAGGCCCGAATTTCTCCGCGGTATCGGCTTGCGCGACATCGAACCATTCGATCGGCATGGCGATGCGCATGATCCAGTACGGCGATGCCGACGTGATGATCGCCGGCGGCGGCGAGCGCGGCTCATCGCCGACGTCGGTCGGTGGCTTCTGTTCGATGAAGGCGATGAGCACGCGAAATGATGATCCCACGCGCGCCTCGCGGCCGTGGGACACCGAACGCGACGGCTTCGTGCTGGGCGATGGCGCCGGCATCGTCGTGCTCGAGGAATACGAACATGCCAAGGCACGTGGCGCGCGCATCTACTGCGAGCTCGCCGGCTTCGGCGCGACGTCCGACGCCTTCCACATGACCGCGCCGAGCGAGGACGGCGAGGGCGCCGCGCGCTGCATGGAGATGGCACTGCGCGACGCAGGGGTCGTTCCGGAACAGGTCGGCTACGTCAACGCACACGGCACCTCCACGCCGCTCGGCGACCTTGCCGAAACCATGGCGATCAAGCGTGCGCTCGGCGATGCCGCGTATCGCACGATGATCAGCTCCACCAAGTCGATGACCGGCCACCTTCTGGGTGCCGCGGGCGGCGCCGAAGCGGTGTTTTCCATCATGGCCCTGCACACCGGGATCATCCCGCCGACGATCAATCTCGAGACTCCGGGCGAGGGTTGCGACCTCGACTACGTGCCGAACATCGCGCGTCAGGTGCCTGTCGATGTGGTCGTTTCGAACGGCTTCGGCTTCGGCGGCACCAACGGTACGCTGGTGTTTCGCCGCATCTGAGCGCCAGCACGCAAGCGCGTGGACGCACGGCGTGGGCCATCGATGTCATGACGCATATCCGGCCGCTGGATGGCCCGCCCGACCTGCTCGACCTGCACCGCGTCGATCCGGCGCGCTATCCGGCCCTGTTCGAAGATCGGAAGAGC
>SCUY01000202.1 GCA_004322525.1 Lysobacter sp.
GCTCTTCCGATCTCTTGGTACCCGGGCGAACGACGGTCGCTATGCGCGAAGACCCGGGAAGCGAGGCTGCTGCACGTCACCCGCCTGCGGCTGCGCGCGAACGCCGGAACGGCCTGGAAACGCGCTCTGCCAGAGGCAGCGTTCGCTCAGCCGCGCACCACCGGGCCCTGCAGGAACTGGCGCGGGTTCATCACCCGCCCGTTCTGCCAGACCTCGAAGTGGACGTGGGCGCCCGTCGACCGGCCGGTCGAACCCGCCTTCGCGATCTCCTGACCCGCGCGGACGAGCTCGCCTACCCGCCGCTCGAGCTGCGAATTGTGTGCATAGCGCGTCACGTAGCCGTTGCCATGGTCGATCTCGACCGTATTGCCGTAGCCCGACCGGTCGCCAGCGAAACTGACGACGCCATCGGCGACCGCGAGCACCGCATCGCCGACGTCGGCCTCGAAGTCGATACCCTTGTGGAACTGGCCACCACCGACGATCGGGTCGGCGCGCTGCCCGAAGCCCGAAGTGATGTAACTGTCACGCACCGGCTCACGCGAGGGCACGCTGTTCAACGCGAGCTGGCGGTCGGTGAGCAGGGTCTCCAGCACGGTCAGCTGCTTGCCGGAGTCGCCGAACGCGCGTTCCAGCTGCCCAAGGCTCTGGCCCAGTTCCGCGCGCGGCATGTCGCGCACGGCATCGTCGCCGCCGACGCCGACCGGCTTGTCGAAATCGAATTCACCGTCGCGCAGGCCGCCCATGCGGGTCAGGCGATCACCCAGGGCATTGAGGCGGTTGGCCTGCGCCTGCAATTCACCGACGCGTGCCGCGAGCGCGTTCAGTTCGCGCTGGGCCCGGGTGCTGCCGAGGTCGGCGCGGCCGGCCTGATCGGCGAGATGCTGCTGGGAGAACGCGCTGCCCGCGGCGGCGCCGGCGCCAAGGAGGGCGAGCCCCCCGGCCATGAACATGCAGAGCGCGGCGGCGGGCCGGCGTGCGGCCTGCAGGCCGAGGAAAGCGAGCCCGTCACTGATGAGACCACGGGGATTTACGATAGCGGCAGAGGTCATAGGTCCGATGTCAGATTCCAAGCCCAGGTCACCAAGGAAAGCCTCCGGTCCGGCCCGCACGCCTTTGGACGTGCTGATTGCCGACCCGGGCGGCGACCCCGTCCGCCGAGCGCTATGGCTCGACGACCTGGATGGTCGATTACGCCCATGCCTGCCCGAAGGTCTGGCCGCGCATGCGCGGCTGGCGAACTTCGATGGTGGCAGGCTCGTGTTTGTCGTCGATGCCCCGGCTTGGCGGGCCAGACTGCGGCTCGCGGCACCGGAGCTTCTCCATGCGGCCCGATCCATCGGGCTTGCTGCGCGGGATGTCGAGATCAGGACATCACCCGGGACTCCCGCTGACCGACCGGCCAAGGCGCTTCGTCCCATGTCCGCCGTGTCGCAGCAGGCGCTGCAGGCGGCGCTGGCATCGCTGAGGGATGTCGACTAGTCCCGTACGCGTGATGCCACCTCGGTACGGATACATATCCGTGAAGGCGGGGTGACGGGATGCTACAGGCGGGGAACCG
>SCUY01000203.1 GCA_004322525.1 Lysobacter sp.
GCACCTCGGCCATCTGGTGGGCTACATCCAGGGCGACATCTGGACCCGCGCGCAACGCATGGCCGGCTACCACGTGCATTTCGTCTGCGCCGACGATACCCACGGCACGCCGATCATGCTGGCTGCCGAGAAAGCCGGCGCCACGCCCGAGGCATTCATCGCTGGCATACAGGCGAGCCATGAGCGCGACTTCGCCGAGTTCAGCGTCGCCTTCGACCACTACGACTCCACCCATTCGGACGCCAACCGCGAGCTGACGCGCAGCATCTACCGCGCGCTCGATGCCGGCGGCCACATCACGCGGCGGTCGGTCGCGCAGCTGTTCGACCCGGTCAAGGGCATGTTCCTGCCCGATCGCTACGTCAAGGGCACCTGCCCGAGCTGCGGCACCGCCGACCAGTACGGCGACAACTGCGAACACTGCGGCGCCACCTATGCGCCCACCGAGCTCGGCGATCCGCGCTCGGTGCTCAGCGGCGCGCCACCCGAGCTGCGCGAGTCCGAGCATTTCTTCTTCGACGTCGGCCGCTTCGAGGCATTCCTGCGTGAATGGTTGGCCGGCGAGGTGGCGGTGCCGGGCGTCAAGGCCAAGCTGATGGAATGGCTGGATGCTGAAGGTGGCCTGCGGCCGTGGGACATCTCCCGGGACGCACCCTACTTCGGCTTCGAGATCCCCGACCATCCAGGCAAGTATCTCTACGTCTGGCTCGACGCTCCCATCGGCTACCTCTCCAGCTTCCGCGTGCTGTGCGAGCGCAGGGGTCTGGACTTCGACGCCTTCCTGCGTGCCGGGTCCGACACCGAGCTGCACCACTTCATCGGCAAGGACATCGTCAACTTCCACGGCCTGTTCTGGCCGGCCGTGCTGCACGGCGCCGGCCTGCGCACGCCTACGCGCCTGCACGTCAACGGCTACCTGACCGTGGACGGCGCGAAGATGTCGAAGTCGCGTGGCACGTTCGTGATGGCGCGCACCTACCTCGACTGCGGCCTCGATCCCGAGGCGCTGCGCTACTACTTCGCCACCAAGACTTCCGGTGGCGTCGACGACCTGGACCTCAACCTGGGCGATTTCGTCGCACGGGTGAACGCCGACCTCGTCGGCAAGTTCGTGAACCTCGCCAGCCGCTGTGCCGGCTTCATCGAAAAGCGCTTCGAAGGGCGCCTCGCCCACGCACTGCCCGATGCCGCGATGTATGCACGCTTCGTGGCGCAGCTCGACGGCATTGCAGCCGCCTACGCCCGCAACGAGGCCGCTGCCGCGCTGCGCCTGGCAATGACACTGGCCGACGAGGCGAACCGCTACATCGACGACCACAAGCCCTGGGTACTGGCGAAGCAGGAGGGAATGGACGCGCAGTTGCAGGCCGTCTGCACGCAGGGGCTCAACCTGTTCCGCGTGCTCGCCATCGCGCTGCGCCCCGTGCTGCCGGTCGTCGCCGCGCAGGCTGAAGCGTTCCTGCAGTCACCCGTAACGGCGTGGTCGGACGCGGCATGCCCGTTGCTCGGCGAACGCATCTCCGCGTACGCGCCGCTTTTCACCCGCCTCGACCCGAACCGGATCGCCGCCATGACCGACGCTTCCCGCGACACCCTGGCCCCCATTGCCACGGCGCCCCCCGCCACTCCGACGGCAGCGCCTCCTGCCGAAGCCGCGCCGGCAGCCGGGTCAAGCCCGACAGTGGGAATCGACGACTTCGCAAAGCTCGACCTGCGCATCGGTCGCGTGATCGCCTGCGAACTGGTTGAAGGTTCCGACAAGCTGCTGCGCTTCGAGCTCGACGCGGGTGAACTCGGACGTCGGCAGATCTTTTCGGGCATCCGCGCGTCCTACGGCGAGCCGGAAAAGCTCGTCGGCAGGAATGTCGTTTTCATTGCGAACCTTGCGCCTCGCAAGATGCGCTTCGGCGTGAGCGAAGGAATGATCCTCTCGGCGGGCTTCGATGCCGGTGCGCTCGCGCTGCTCGATGCCGATGCCGCCGCGCAGCCCGGCATGCCGGTCCGCTGAGGGCCGCCGACCATCGCGCCGGCCCGCATGCCCGATCGCGTCGAACGTCTCGACCGCCTGTTGCCGCAGACGCAATGCGGGCAATGCGGCTTCGCCGGCTGCCGTCCCTACGCCGAAGCGATGGCGCGGGGCGAAGCGGACATCGATCGTTGCCCTCCGGGTGGCGATGCCGGCGCGCGCGCACTGGCAGGAGTGCTCGGCCGCAAGCCCCTGCCCTACGACCGCTCCCGCGGCTTGCACATGGTGTCGCAGGTCGCGCTGGTCATCGAAGCCGACTGCATCGGCTGCACCAAGTGCATCCAGGCCTGCCCGGTCGACGCGATCATTGGTGGTGCGAAACACATGCATACGGTGATCGACCCGCTATGCACCGGCTGTGGCCTGTGCCTGCCGGCCTGCCCGGTGGATTGCATCGTGCTGGTGCCAGTCGCCGGCTAATGGCCACGTCGCGGTTGCACCGCCTCACAGCGGGTACAGACGCGCTCGATCCGCAAGCCACGCGCCTTCAACTGTGCGACGAGTCCATCCGGTCCGAGCAGGTGCAGTGCACCGACCACGACCAGCGTGTCGTGGCCGGCCGGGGCTTCGAGCATTGCTTCGATCTTCGGCAACCAGGCGCGGTTCCGCTCGACGTTCACGATGCGGTACGTCTCGGGGGTCTTGTCCTGCATCTCCTCGCGGGTCAGGCGTTCGATGGCCTGTGCATCGCCATTGCGCCAGGCACCGTGCAGTTCGTCGAAGCGTGCCTTGAGGTCTTCCCTGGGGTCGGCGATGTCCTCGAGCGCGCGTACCTGCTCGACGAGCGGCGTGCCATCGAGTGAAGCCAGTTGGACGTCCAGCGTTTCGAGCCCACTGGTGGGCTTCCCAGCGGACTTCGCCCGGGCCATCAACTGGCGGTCGAGCCCGTTTTCGGGCGAATAACCCAGGCGCTGCGCGAGTGTCGTCACCAGCGTGACGTCGACGAACCAGGGCTCGAAGTTCTCCAGCTGCGCCACTGGAAGCCCGAGCGCGTCCATGCGCGCCTTCAGCTGCTCCCGGATGGGCGCGGGAACGGCGGTGCCGTAACGCGTGCGTGCGTCGCCCAGCGCGAGCTTCGCCATGCGCAGCGGCAATGACGGGTCATCGAGTTCGGAGGGGGCGATCTCGAAGGCCAGCGCCTCCGCATCGGCGATCGCGTTCTCGACATCGGACGACAGCGGGTAATCGCTCTTCTTCAACAGGTGGAACGAACCCAGCAGGTAGACGTCGGTGTCGGCATCCGAGAGCTTCCACAGCAGCGGGCGCGGGGGCGCGGCGACGGACACCTGGCGCGGCGTGGAACCCGCCATCGGGACGCCAAGGACAAGCGCGGCGAGGAGAAGGACGATGTGGCGCATGGGGTTCCCGGTGATATCCGGCACTGGCTTCCTCAGCCTCGGCTCGCCCGTTCCGGGGGCTCACCGTGAAGCCGGTCAGGTTTGCGACCGGATGAAGTCGCAGGATGGATTGTAGGAGGTGGAAACCCGACCGCAGGCACCGCTCCCTGGCATGTCGCGGCCGGGGCGGGCCCGCGCGCCATGGACGAGGACCGGCGCGGGGCAGCCTTCATCAGCGCCCGCGAAGGAACCATCGGTCGATTTCAGACAGTGTGAAACGCGCCCAGGTCGGGCGCCCGTGGTTGCACTGTCCAGAGCGCTCGGTCGCTTCCATCTCTCGAAGCAATGCATTCATTTCCGGCAACGTGAGGCGACGATTGGCGCGCACGGCACCATGGCAGGCCATCGTGGAGAGCAGTTCGTCGCGCGCGGCCGCGACACGCCGGGATTCGCCGTGTTCGCGCAGATCGGCCAGCACATCGCGCAGCAGGCGCCCGGTATCGCCCTGCGCCAGCAATGCAGGCACCGCACGCAATAACAGCGACTGCGGGCCAGTACGGCCTACGTCAAATCCCAGCGATGCGAGCGTGTCGATTTCGCGCTCCGCGATATCCGCTTCGCGTTCGGAGACGGCGACCGGCTGCGATACCAGCAACACCTGCGTGCGCAGGCCTTCGCCATCGTGCGCGGACTTCAGCTTTTCGTAACCGATGCGCTCATGTGCGGCGTGCATGTCGACGACGA
>SCUY01000006.1 GCA_004322525.1 Lysobacter sp.
GGTCGAGTAGTTCTTTCCTCTGAACAGGAACCGCTTCCGATGCGCAACCGTTTGAATGCCGCGTTCGTCATTTTCATCGCACTGGCGGCGATGCCTGTGCGTGCCGCCACGGTGGCGAGCATCGAGTCGCCTGACAGCATCCTCCGCGTCGAGCTGGACATCGACGACGGCCGCATGGGCTACCGCGTGTTCCGCAAGGGGGTGCCGGTGATCGGTACCTCGCGGCTCGGTTTCCTGTTCCAGAATGCCGAGCAGCTGCAACGCAACCTCGCCTTTACTTCGCAGGCCACGCGCTCGTTCGATGAGACCTGGGAGCAGCCCTGGGGAGAGCGCCGCATCACCCGCAACCGCTACAACGAACTGCGCGCACGGTTCACCGAGACCACCCGTCTGAAACGCGCCATCGACGTGGTCTTCCGCGTATATGACGACGGCCTGGGCTTCCGCTACGAGTTCCCCGACCAGCCGGGCATGCACGATGTGCGCATCACCGAGGAACTCACCGAGTTCGACGTCGCACAGCCCGCATCGAAGGCGTGGTGGATCCCGGCCGGCGAGTGGAACCGCTACGAATACCTGTACAACAGCACGCGCCTGGACCAGGTTGGACAGGCCCATACACCGATCACGATCCGCACGGATGACGGCCTGTATGTCTCGTTCCACGAGGCGGCGCTGGTCGACTATTCATCGATGTGGCTGCGGCGCGTGGAGGGCCAGCGCCTGCGCGCGCAACTCTCGCCCGGCCCGGAAGGCTGGAAAGTGCGCCGCACCGCGCCATTCACCACCCCGTGGCGCACGCTCACCATCAGTGACCGTGCCGGCGGCCTCGTCGAGTCGAGCCTGATCCTCAACCTCAACGAGCCCAACAGGCTGGGTGACGTGAGCTGGTTCAAGCCGGCCAAGTACGTGGGCATCTGGTGGACGCTGCACCTGGAGACCCAGAGTTGGGCCACCGGTCCCCGGCACGGCGCGACCACCGCGGAGACGAAGCGATACATCGACTTCGCGGCGAAGCACGGCTTTCGCGGCGTGCTCGTGGAGGGGTGGAACCCCGGCTGGGACGGCCAGTGGTTCGGCAACGGCTGGAATTTCGACTTCACGAAGGCGACGCCGGACTTCGACATCGAGGAACTGTCCCGTTACGGAAAAGCCCGCGGCGTCCACCTGGTCGGGCATCACGAAACCGGCTGCGCGGCGAGTCATTACGAGCAGCAGATGGATCGCGCGTTCGCGCTGGACGAACGCCTCGGCATCGACGTGGTCAAGACCGGCTATGTCTGCGATGCCGGGCAGATCGAACGGCAGGACACCATCGGCGGCCCGATCATCCGTGAATGGCACGACGGCCAGTGGAACGCGAATCATCATTTGCGCGTGGTGCTGGCAGCGGCGAAGCATCACGTCGCGATCAATCCGCACGAGCCGATCAAGGACACCGGCCTGCGCCGCACCTATCCCAACTGGGTCGCGCGCGAAGGTGCGCGCGGTATGGAATACAACGCCTGGGGTAATCCACCCAACCCGCCTGAGCACGAAGCCAACCTCGTGTTCACCCGCATGCTGGCCGGACCGATGGACTTCACGCCCGGCGTGGTCAGCCTGAAGGGACGCAACGGCCAACCGTTCCAGAGCACGCTCGCCAGGCAACTCGCCGACTACGTCGTGCTGTACAGCCCGATCCAGATGGTGGCCGACCTGCCCGAGCACTACGAGGCACGGCCCGATGCACTGCGTTTCATCGAGGACGTCCCCACCGACTGGGACGACACGCGCGTGATCAATGGCGAGCCCGGCGACTTCGTCACCATCGCGCGCAGGGAGCGGCGAGGAAGCGACTGGTACGTCGGCGCGGTGACCGACGAGAACGCGCGCACGCTCAAGCTGCCGCTCGGCTTCCTCGACCCGGGGCGAGCGTACGAAGCGCAGATCTATCGGGACGGCGACGATGCCGACTGGAAGACCAACCCGTTCGCCTTCACGGTTGAAACAAGGCGAGTGACCCGCGACGACGTACTGGACCTGCGCCTCGCTCCAGGTGGCGGGCAGGCGATCCGCCTCAAGGCATTGCGCTGAGCGATGTTCAATCCGCGCCCGCGCATCGAATCCGTGCAGATCACCCCACGCGAGACGTGCTGGGTGGTGGACGACGCATTGCTCGAGCCCGAGCGCTGGGTCGATTTCGCGGCCACCCATGCGGACCGCTTCGAGGATGCGCCACACAATGCCTATCCCGGATCCGAACTGCGCCTGCCTGACGACGCGACGCAGGCGCTTTCGATGTTTTTCTCGATGCACCTGCGCGATCGCCTCGGCGCCCGCCGCGTGCAACGCGCGGTGGCGAAGCTCGCGCTGACCACGCGCGCACCGCAGGCACTGCAGCCGCGGCAGTCGATCTGTCATGTCGATCGCTTGGAAACCGGCCCTGGCCAATGCATCGCCGCCTCGGTGCTGTACCTGTTCGGTGACGCGGATCTGGGTGGCACGAGCTTCTACATGCCGATCCGCCCGTTCGACGAGATCGCCACCCTGCTGCGTGACTCCGCGGACCTGGATGCAGTGCAGTTCGAGGCGCGGCATGGCATCGCGCCGGCTTACATGACCGACTCGAACGCCTGGTTCCATCGCATCGCCACCGTGCCCGCAGGCTTCAACCGGCTGATCGTCTACAGCGGCGCGGTATTCCACAGCGGTGACATCCGCAGCCCGGAAAAGCTGACGGCTGATCCGCGCACGGGGCGACTCAGCCTCAACGGCTTCTTCGTCTGCAGCCGACGGCTCGTTGCATGAGCGCCGCCATCGCCTGTGGCTGGCGCTGTGCCTCGGGATACTGCCTGGGTGATATCGACCAGCTGTCGCGCTGGCTGTTGAACCGCCACGCATGCTGATGCGTTTCACCACCGTTTTCCTTGCCTGCGTGGTGGCCGTTCTTCCGGCCTCGCGCGCCATTGCGCAGCGGGCGTATGCGACGGCTCGCATCGAATCGGTGCAGCTGATGGTGCCCGGCGTCTCGCCGACCCCGCTGCGTGTCCGCGTGCACCTGCCGCCCGGTTACCGGCGCGATGCCGCGACCGCCTGGCCGGTGCTGTACCTCAACGATGGCCAGGACGCCGAAGCGGTACACCTCGCGGACGCGCTGGCCGAACTCACGCAGCGCGGCCTGATCCGCCCGCCGATCGTGGTCGCGATCGACATGCCGCCCGACCGGATGGGTGCCTACGGTTTCGCCGATCGCGCCGGCGGCACGGGCATCGTCGCGCCGACCCGCTATGGCGACGTCGGTGCGCGTGCGCATGCCTATTCCGAATGGGTGGTGCATACGCTCGTGCCTTTCATCGATGCGCGGTATCGCACGCGCGCAACGCCCGATGCACGCGGCATTCTCGGCTGGTCGCTCGGCGGTGCGAATGCCCTGAGCATCGGATGGCACTACCCGGAACGGTTCGGACTCATCGGCGCGTTCTCGCCCTCGCTGTGGCTGGCGAGCGACCGCACCGATGCCGCCTCGATCCAGCGCACGCGCATCGGCCAGACGATGGTCGCCGGCAGCGGGCAACGCAACGTCTCGCGCTTTTTCTTCGCCGTCGGCACCGCGGAGGAGGCCGATGATCGCGACGGCGACGGTATCAACGATGCGCTCGACGACACCCGCGACCTCGTCGATGGCTGGAACGTGGACACCGGCGGCCTCAAGGGCCTGCGCCAGTCCGGTTACCGGGTGGCGGAGGGCTGTGCGCGGAGGCCCGGGCGCGCGGATGTCGCCCTGTATGTGCTCGACGGCGGCCGCCATGACCAGGCCAGCTGGGCACGCATGCTGCCGGTGTTCCTGCGCTGGGCCTATGCGGTGAGGAAGGCGCGCGTCGAACAGCCACTGGCTTCCTGCCGGGCCGTCTCCCTCAGGCGGCCTGCATCGGGCCCGTAACCACCGTCGGCAGGTAAGGCGCGATCGCCTCGAGCAGCTCGATCGTCTTCGGGTCGCCCGGGCGCGGGTGGAAGTCGAAATGGCAGACGGTGCCGAACATGCGGCCGTCCGCATCCACCAGCGGCACCCCGCAGTACGAACGGAATACCGGCTGCTTCGGATGGCCCTCCACGCGCGGGTCGTCGGTCGCGTCGGGTACGACGAAGGTGTCGCGGCCATCGCGGACGAACACGCAATAGGACGCGGCTACCGGGATGTCGTCCATCCGTTCCTGGTCCGGATTCTCGCGGTCGTAGAAGACGACGTTGTGCAGCGTGTCGCCACCGAAGCGGAACAGCGAGGTGAACCGGTGCGGCGTCATACTGTTGAGCAGGATGACGGTGCCGCGCAGGTCGTCCTCGCGCAGCAGGGCGCGCAGGCGGTCGAGAACGGTGCTGATGGGCATGCAGGCGGTCCCGCGCCGTTGCGGCGCCGTGCGGGGATTCTAGGGAAGTGTGATCAAGACCGCGTCCATGACCCGCGGGCCGTCCGCCGTACCGCCTCCGAAGGCATGGGGCCCGGCAACGGGCGCGAGTGCCCGATAGCCGCCGTCGTAGTCCCAGGTGGTGACATAGAGGCGCGCGCCCGCCAGCGAAGGCCGGTGCCCGAGCGCGGCGGCGGGGATCGTGACGTGCAGGGTAGAGGTGGCCTCGTCGACCGCCAGCCCCGCGCCGGGCGACATCGTCCGGCCCTCGTGTGCGGCGTCCGCCCCATCCGTGGTGGTCAGCACGTTCGACCACCCGCCGATCCGCAGCCGTGCGTCCCAGTCCAGGCCCACCGGCAGCTGGGCGTGCTGCAGGGGCATCGTGCGCAGGCCCTCGCGGCCGGGCAGGTCGATATAGAGGGTCAGCGCGACATGGTCGAAGCCGTTGGCGGGGTTCCAGCTTCGCGTCAGCCGGTTCAGGCCGATCGCGAGCTTCAGCGCGCCGCCGCTCGTGAATGCCTGCACCCGGCGCAGGTCGAGCTGATGGTTCTCGCCCCAGCCGGGGTCGGCCGGATACGTGTAGCGGCCGTCGGGGCCGCGATCGTCACCCGCCGGGTCCTCCACCTCGGCCACCGGATGCCATTCACGCTGTACGCGGAAGACATGGGCGTCGCTGGCGCGGCGCATCGCGGCGGCATAGGCGACGACGCGGTGATCGACGCCCTCGTCGAGTTCGCCCGTCGCGAGCGTCGCCGTCCACTCGCCACGCGTGTTGGCGGTCACCGCGACCGCGCGGGAGAGATCGCCATCGACGACCAGCTGCAGGCGCGTGCCCGCGGCGGCGGTGCCGGACAGGCCGAGCGCACCGCGCGCGTTGCGTTGCGCGGCTGCGAGCGTCGGCGCGGCGGGCGGGTCGACGACCGCCGCGCCCGGCTGCGCCTTCCAGACCCTGCCCGCGCGTGGCGGCAGCACGAGCATCGCGCGGCCGCTCGCGTCCAGACCGGGCAGCGGCGATTCGCCGTCGATCGAGAACACGGGCTGCCAGGCGGCTCCCGTCGGCAGGCGCGCATCGAGCGCATCGACCAGCACCGGATGTTCTGCGGTGTTGAGGGCGACGATCGCCGTCGCGCCGTCAGCGTCCATGCGGTACACCAGTGCACCCGGCCCCACCGGCGTCGAGGCGAGGAGGCGTGGCATGCCGCGCGAGAACACGCGGTTCGCGCGACGCAGCGCGGTAACGCGACGCAGGTAGCGATAGCCCGGCGATTGCCCATCGAAATGATCGGCGCCACCCGACTCCACGCCACGCGCGAACATCGCCGCGCGCGGCCGGGTGAACCCCTGCTCGGTGCCGTAGTAGATGGTCGGGATGCCCGGCAGTGTCATCAGCATCAGCAGGCCCTGGCGCAGGGCCGCGTCGCTGCCGCTGGCCAGGAAGCGGTCCACATCATGATTGTCGAGGAACGTCGGCATCAGGTGCGGGGCCGAGTGCAGACGCATCATGCGCTCGATGCGGTCGGCCAGCTCGGCCGTGGGCCGGCCACGCGCGAGCACGTCGAGCGTGGTGCCGTAAAGCGGGAAGTTGATCATCCCGGGCATCAACGCGCGGCCTGACGCATCGCGCACGTAGGTTTCGATCCGGCGTGCCTGCGTGTCCCCGTAGGCGCGATCGATGCCGAACCCTTCGCCGAATACATGGAAGGCATTGCGGCCGGTCGATGCGGCCACTTTCATGATGCCGGGCGCAGCCGGATCGTCGGCATGCAGGAAGTCGTCGAAGTAGGCCGGCGGCACGTAGAAGGCGGTGTCGACGCGAAAGGCATCGACGCCGACGTCGCGGATCCAGTGTCCGTACGAAGCGCGCAGGGCGCGGCGCACCGCCGGGTTCTCCGTGTTCAGGTCGTCCAGGCCGGCCAGCTGCCAGGTTTTTTCCTGCACCGGATCGGCGAAGTCGCGGATGTCCGGCGTCCAGTGATAGATGCCGGCGGCGCGGTCGCGGGCACGACGCGGGTCGTTGAGGTCGAACGGTGGCTGCATCGGCGCTGTGCGGCCACGCGGGTCGGCCACCGGCACGTAGCCGTGCGCCGCGTCGTGGGTGGGCACGTCATAACGGAAATAGTCGGCGACGTGATTCACCACCACGTCCTGCACCAGATACATGCCGCGCGCATGCAGGCCGTCGGCCAGCGCGCGGTAGTCGGCGAGCGTGCCGAAGTGGGGATCGATCTTCGAGAAATCGTCGGCCCAGTAGCCGTGGTAGCCGCCGTAGTTCGCGCGCGCGTTCCACCACTGGTGCGCGACCGGCGGGGTGATCCACACCGCGGTCGCACCAAGGCCGCGGATGTAGTCGAGGCGACGGGTCACGCCGCGCAGGTCGCCGCCGCTGTAGCGCCTGGCGTCGGCGGGATCGAACTCGCCGGCATGCTGGTCGTCGTTGCGCGTGTCGGCATTGTCGAAGCGGTCGATCATCACGAAATAGATGACCTGGTCGCGCCAGTCGGGAGACGGCACGTGGCGCAAGCCCGCAGCCGATGCCCCGCCAGCGAGCATCGCCATCCCCGCCATCATTCCCGCCATCGTCGCGCGTCGCATTCCAACCCTCCGGTACGGCGCCACGGTAGACCGCCGACCCCGGCGTGGCGCCGCCCATGTCATGCAACGGACATGAATACGTTTGCAGGGCGATTTGTGCGGCCGGGCGGCCTACTACCATCCGTGGCAGCTCGGTGGAAAGGCCGCCGCAGCGGCGAACCACGCCGACTTTCGATCGCGCGGGTTCCTTGCAGACCACATTCGGGGAGTACCAGGGGATGAATCTGAAACGCAATCTGCTCAGCGTCGCGCTCGCATCGGCGACGTTGATGCTCGCGACCGGCGTGCAGGCGCAGACGGCGACGTCGAAAGCCGGCGATGCCACGTCCGATGCCGAGCAGCTCGACAGCGTCGTGGTCACCGGCATCCGCCGCAGCATCGAGAAATCGATCGATACGAAGAAAGCGGAGACCTCGATCGTCGAGGCGATTTCTTCCGAAGACATCGGCAAGCTGCCCGACACCTCGATCGCGGACTCGCTCGCACGCCTGCCCGGCCTGACTGCCCAGCGCTTCGGCAACCGTCCGCAGGAAATCAACATCCGCGGCTTCGCTGGCGACTTCTCGACCGCGCTGCTGAACGGCCGCGAGCAGGTCAGCCTCGGCAACAACCGCGGCGTCGAATTCGACCAGTACCCCTCGGAGTTGACGAACTCGGTGGTCGTCTACAAGACGCCCGACGCCTCGCTCATCGGTCAGGGCCTTTCGGGCACCGTCGACCTTCGTACCGTCCGGCCGCTGCAGTTCAGCGAACGCGTGGTCGCCGTCAACGCCCGTGGTGACATGAACCGGCTCGCAGGCAACAAGGCCTACGGAAATCGGTTCAGCGTTTCCTACATCGACCAGTTCGCCGACAACACGGTCGGCCTGGCGCTGGGCTATGCGCGCCTCAACAACCCCGGCCAGGGCCACCAGTTCGAGGCCTGGGGTTATCCCGGTGGCGTCCTGGGCGGCGGCAAGCTCTACGATATCCAGAACGACAACCAGCGCGACGGCTACATGGGCGTGCTGGAGTACAAGCCGAACGACATGTTCCACTCCACGCTGGACGTCTTCTACTCGAAGTTCGACAAGGAAGAACGCAAGCGCGGCATGGAGTTCGGGCTTGCATGGGGCTCGCCCGGCACGCCGATCACGCGGACCAACAATGCCAATGGCACGGCGGTCAACAGCACGTGGCGCAACTTCGACCCGGTGATCCGCAACGACTTCAATGCCGCGAACGATCACCTGTTCTCGATCGGCTGGCGCAATGAACTCAAGATCGACGAGAACTGGAAACTCACCGCCGACGTGAGCGGCTCCAGTGCCAAGCGCAATGAACGCATTCTTGAAACCTATGCCGGCCTTGCCAGCGGCGCGGGCACCGACACCGCACGGGTGACGTACAACCCCGCCGGCTATTACGACTTCGCCTTCGGCTTCGATTACGGTGATCCCAACCTGCTCCGGCTCACCGATGCCGGCGGCTGGGGACAGGATGGCTATCTCAAGGATTTCGAAGTCCGCGACCAGCTCAGTTCGCTGCGCATGGGGCTGGAGCGCAAGCTGGGCACCGGGCCGTTCAGTTCGGTCGAGTTCGGCGCGAACCTGACGGATCGCACCAAGAGCCGCGGCTCGAACGAATGGTTCCTGTGCCTGCGCGCCTGCCGCGACGGCGCCGAGGTCGCGATTCCGACCGGCCTGCTGACAGGCAAGGGCTTCGGCTTCGCCGGCGTGCCGTCGATCCTCGGCTATGACGCCCTGCGTGCACTGTCCGGGCTGTACAACCTGCGCTCGAACTCGAACCCCGACATCTCCAACAAGAACTGGGAGGTCAAGGAACAGGTCACCACGTTCTACGTGCAGGCGAATGTCGATACGGATCTGGGTCCGGTTCCCGTCCGCGGAAACGTCGGCGTGCAGGCGGTACAGGCCAACCAGAGCTCCACCGGTGTCGCGACCTTTGAAGGCCGCGCGCTGTCCGACGCCTCATCCCGCGGGATCAGCTACACCCACTACCTGCCAAGCCTGAACCTGTCGTTCGAACTTCCGGCATCGCAGTTCGTCCGCTTCGGTGCAGCTCGCCAGATGGCGCGGCCCCGCATGGACGACCTGCGCGCGAATGCGGGCTATGGCATCGACCGTACGCGCCGCATCTGGACCGGCGGCGGCGGCAATCCGGAGCTCAAGCCGTGGATCGCCGACGCCTTCGACCTGTCCTACGAGAAGTACTTCAGCAACAAGGGCTATGTCAGCGCGGCGTATTTCTTCAAGAGCCTGAAGAGCTACATCTACAACCAGACCACGCCGTTCGACTTCAACCAGCTGCCGATCCCGTCGACGATTCTTCCCGCCGACCGCCCCCCCAGCACTATCGGCGAATTCAACCAGCCGGTGAATGGCACAGGTGGGCTGGTGCGCGGACATGAACTGGCTGTCTCGCTGCCCTTCGACATGTTCTGGGCGCCGCTCGAGGGCTTCGGCCTGCAGGCCAACTATTCCGACACCAAGAGCTCGATCGAGGCGAACGGCCCGGGTTCCAAGGAACCGCTTCCCGGCCTGTCCAAGTACGTGACCAATGCGACCGTCTACTACGAGCGCTACGGCTTCTCCGCGCGCGTCAGTGCCCGGCACCGCTCGGCTTTCGTCGGCGAAGTGCAAGGGTTTGGCGGCGACCGGACACGTATACCGATCAGCGCCGAGACGGTGACCGACGTGCAGGTGGGCTACACGTTCCAGGATGGTCCGCTGAAGAACCTCGGGCTTCTGCTGCAGGTGAACAACCTCGAGAACGCGCCATTCCGTTCAACGTTCGACGGCATGGCCGACCGGCCGAAGCAGTACTTCGAATACGGCCGCACCTACCTGTTCGGCGTCAATTACCGCTTCTGATCGCGTCACTCGCTGGCGTGTCCCCGAAGCCCCTGCCGGTTCTCTCCGCCGGCAGGGGCTTTTTCTTTCCATCGATGGCAGCGTCCGCTGCTTGCATGCGTCATCGCACAGGAGTCAATGATGAATTCGAACGGGATCCAGGTGGCGGTGTTCATCGCCATCACCCTGCTGGTCGCGCTCGCCACCTGGTGGCGCTGCAGGCGCGAACACCACACCGTGGATCGCGGCAGGGATTTCTTCCTCGCCGGGGGCTCGCTGAGCTGGCCGTTCATCGCGGGCAGCCTGCTGCTTACCAACATCAGCGCCGAGCAGATCGTCGGCATGAACGGCGCGCAGGCACTGCTGGTGGCGTGGTGGGAATTCGGCGCGGCCGCCGGCCTGCTGGTGCTGGCGCATGTGCTGGTGCCGATGTACTACCGCTACCACTGCACCACCACGACCGAACTGCTGGAGAAGCGCCTCGGCGATCCCGCGCTGCGCCGCACGGTGTCGGTACTGTTCCTGCTCGGCTACACGTTCATCCTGCTGCCGATGGTGCTGTACACCGGCGCGAAGTTCATGAAGTCGATGTTCGAGCCCGATCTCTCGATCATGGCGATCTCGGTGTTGTTCGCGCTTGGCGGGCTCGCCTACGCGGCCATCGGCGGGCTCCGCGCGATCGCGATCTCCGACACCTACATGGGCGTGATCCTGCTGGTGATGGGCGTGGCGGTGACGCTATTCGCGCTCGACGCGGTGCATTGGGATCTCTCGGGTGTACCCATCGAAAGGCTCACCCTCATCGGCGGACCGGGTTCCGACATCCCCTGGGGCACGCTGCTCACCGGCATGCTGTTCATCCACCTGTTCTACTGGGGCACCAACATGGTGATCGCCCAGCGCGTGCTGGCCGCGCCCACCGTGCGCGAGGCGCAGAAGGGCATCTATGCGGCCGCGTTCTTCAAGCTGCTGACGCCCGCGATCGTGGTGCTGCCGGGCGTCATCGCCTTCAAGCTGTTCGGCGATGTGGACGATGACGCCTATGGCCGCCTGGTCAGCCACGTGCTGCCGGTGTGGATGTCGGGCGCATTCGCCGCGGGCATCACAGGCGCGGTGCTGTCGAGCTACAGCGCGGCACTCAATTCCGCCGCGGCGCTCTACACCTGCGACGTGCACCTGGTGAAGATCAATCCGCATGCCGACCCCAAGCGCCTCGGCCGCTGGGCAACGATCGCCTTCACCGTCGTCTCGCTCGCCATCGTGCCGATGTACACGCAGTCCAAGAGCATCATCGCGACGTTGCAGCAACTCAACGGCCTGTACTCGATGCCGGTGCTCGCCGCATTCATCGTGGCGATCTTCTTCAACAATGCGAATGCCACCGCGGTGCGCTGGGCAATGCTGTTCGGTTCGGCGCTGTATGCGGTGTTCACGTTCGTGTGGACGCCGCTCCACTACATCCACCTGATGTTCGTCACCCTCGTGGCGACCGTCGCGTTCGCGCTGATCGGCAGCCGGGTGATGGGGGGACGCACGGTGCTGCCGCAGCCGGCCGCGGATCCCGCCTGACCAGCAGCAGGCAGGAAGGCGAGGTAGCGGGGGAACCGCGCTCAGCGCAAAGCGGCGGCTTCGCGCGCGAGCGCGCCGATGCGCGACCAGTCGCGCGCGGCGAGCGCATCGGCTGGCACCATCCATGAGCCACCCACCGTCATCACGTTGCGCAGAGCGAAATAGGCCGGCGCGCGTGCGGCATCGATCCCGCCGGTGGGGCAGAAACGCACATCCGCGAACGGCCCGGCAAAAGCCTTGAGCGCGATCACGCCACCGGCAGCCTCGGCCGGGAAGAACTTGAACCGCCGGTAGCCGTGCTCGAGGCCGGTCATCAGTTCGCTGGCGGTGGCTATCGCCGGCAGAAAGGCGAGCGCCGTCACCTCTGCCGCGGTGTACAGCGCCGGCGTGGTGCCCGGTGCGATCGCGAACACCGCGCCGGTGGCCTCCACCGCACGGAAATCCCCGGGCCGCAGCACCGTGCCCGCGCCCACGCAGGCGCCCGGTACTTCGCGCACGATCGCCGCCATCGCATCGAGCGCCGCGGGCGTGCGCAGGGTCACTTCCAGCACCGGCAGGCCGGCATCGACAAGGGCGCGCGCGAGCGGCACTGCATCCTCCACGTGCTCGATCGCGAGCACCGGCAGCACCGGCGCCTGCGAGAGCAGCGCATCGACGCGCGCAGCACGGGTTTCAGGAGTCCAGATCATCGCGATGCCTCAGGTGGTGCGCGCAGCGCGACCGCGGCGCCCAGAAGGCCCGGCTGCGCATGGGTGACGACATGGATCGCCACGGATTCGAGATACGCGGCGAAGCGCCCCTTGGCGAGGAAACGCTCGCGGAAGGCGCTCGAGCGCAGGAATGGCACGAAGCGCGGAACGATGCCGCCGGCGATCATCACACTGCGTGCGCCGTGCATCAGTGCTGCATCACCGCAGACGCCACCGAGGATCGCGCAGAAGCGTGCCAGCGCACGGCGCGCGGAAGCATCGAAACCTTCCAGCGCGAGCGAGACCACCTCGGCCGGATCGCGCAGCACGGGCGCGACGCCCGCGGGCCGATCGGGCTGACGGATCACCGCATCGATCTGTGCGAGGCCCGTGCCGCACAGCACGCGCTCGTTCGACGTGCGCCCGTGCAATGAATCGAGCCAGCGCGCGATCAGCCGTTCTTCCTCGATAACGGGCGCGAACGTCGCATGGCCGCCTTCGGTCTCGATGACGCGCCAGCCACGCGCAGCGTCATCCACCAGCAAGGCGACGCCGAGCCCGGTGCCCGGCCCGATCACCGTGATGGGCGATGGCGCGGGAAGCGTCGCGGGGCCATACAGGTGCACGACGTCGTCAGGCTGCAGCCCAGGGATGGCCCAGGCGACCGCGCCGAAGTCGTTGAGCATGAGCAGCCGGTCCAGACCCAGCACGCGTTCCAGTTCATTGCGGCTGAACGACCATGCCCGGTTGGTCAGGCGGATTTCGTCGGTATTGACCGGGCAGGCGACCGCGATCGCGGCCTGCGCAGGGCGCGCACCGACCATGGCGAGGTAGTGCTCGCAGGCGTGCTGCAGGCTCGCGAAGTCGGCGCAACGCAGCGTTTGCACATCGCGTAGCGGCGTGCCGGATAGGTCGAGGTCGGCGAGCGCGAAGCGGGCATTGGTACCGCCGATGTCGGCGACCAGCGCGAGTGCCGTCATGCCTGCAGCTCCCGGTCGCTGGCATCGAGCAGCGCGCAGGCGCCCTCTTCCGCACTGCCGACCTGCGCGCGCATTACCGCGAACAGTTCGCGGCCCATACCGGTGCGATTGGGCGACAGATCCGGCTGCACGGGTGCGCGCGCCGTCCATTCCACCGCCTCGACGCGCACATCGATGAGGCCAGCGTCCGAATCGATGCGGACCACGTCGCCCTCACGCAGCTTCGCGATGGGGCCGCCATCGGCCGCTTCGGGGGTGAGGTGGATCGCGGCAAGCACCTTGCCCGAGGCGCCGGACATGCGGCCATCGGTCAACAGCGCCACCTTCTGCCCGCGGTCCTGCATCACCGAGAGCGTCGGCGTGAGCTTGTGCAGTTCCGGCATGCCGTTCGCCTTCGGGCCCTGACCGCGCACCACGGCGATGAAATCGCCTTCCAGCAGCCCCGCGCGGAATGCGTCGAGCAGCGCTTCCTGTGTGTCGAAGACGCGCACCGGCGCTTCGATGACCCGGTGTTCCAGCGCAACCGCGGATACCTTCACTACCGCGCGCCCGAGATTGCCCTGCAGGCGGCGCAGGCCACCCTCGGCGTCGAACGGTTCGGCCAGCGGTCGCACGATCGACGCATCGCGCGTGCTCGACGGTGGATCGACCCAGCGCAGCATGGTGCCCTCGAGCACCGGCTGCTTCGCCTGGTCGCGCAGGCGCCCGCCATGCACGCAGCGCACGTCGTCGTGCAACAGCCCGCCGTCGATGAGTTCGCGGATCACGAAGCCGAGCCCGCCGGCCTGCTCGAAGTGGTTCACGTCGGCACTGCCATTGGGATAGATGCGTGCGAGTAACGGCGTGATGCGCGACAGCTCGTCGAGGTCGTCCCAGTCGATCTTCACTCCGGCCGCGCGTGCGATCGCGACCAGGTGGATCGCATGATTGGTTGAGCCGCCGGTCGCCGCCAGCCCGACCATCGCATTGACGATCGACTTCTCGTCGACGATCTCCGACAGCGGCGTGTAGTCATCGCCGAGCGCAGTGATGCGCAGTACGCGCTCCGTGGCGGCGACGGTGAGCGCGTCGCGCAGCGCGGTGCCGGGGTTCACGAACGCCGTGCCGGGCATGTGCAGGCCCATCACTTCCATCAGCATCTGGTTGGAGTTGGCGGTGCCGTAGAACGTGCAGGTGCCGGGGCTGTGGTACGAGGCGGCCTCGGCGTCGAGCAGCTCGTCATGGCCGACCTTGCCTTCCGCATGCAGCTGGCGGATACGCGCCTTCTCCCTGTTCGGAATGCCCGAGGGCATCGGCCCGGCCGGCACGAGGATGCACGGAAGGTGTCCGAAGCTCAGCGCACCGATCAGAAGGCCCGGCACGATCTTGTCGCAGATGCCCAACAGCAGCATGCCGTCGAACATGTCGTGCGACAGAGCGACCGCGGTAGACAGCGCGATGGTGTCGCGCGAGAACAGCGACAGCTCCATGCCGAAGCGGCCCTGGGTGACGCCGTCACACATCGCGGGGACGCCGCCTGCCACCTGCGCACTGCCGCCATTCGCACGGGCGATCGCGCGGATCAGTGCCGGATAGGTCTCGAACGGCTGGTGCGCCGAGAGCATGTCGTTGTAACTGGTGACGATGGCGATGTTGCCACCGGTGCGTCCACGCAGGAACGGCTTGTCCGGGCCAGTGGCGGCGAAGCCGTGCGCGAGGTTGCCGCAGCCCAGCGCATTGCGCGCCGGGCCGTCATGCCGCATGGACGCCATGCGCGCCAGGTAGGCCGCGCGCGTCAGCCGGCTGCGCGCGGCGATGCGGGCGGTGACGCGCTCGACGGTGGGATGCAGGGGCATCTACGGGCTCCAGTGGATGTGGACGCACGCGCCCGGCGCATGCAGCACGGCAGCGATCGGCCGGCTTCGCGCATCGGCATCGGTGAATGCCGCGCCGAGAATTTCGCGTTTTACCTTGCCCGTCACCACGAGGTGCAGCGACCGGGTTCGCAGCAGCCTCGGCAGGGTCAGGCTGATGCGTGGAAACGGCGCTTCCGCAGGCAGGGGATCCGGATCGACGCGGCATGCATCAGCCATCGAAGCCGGATCGAGTGCGGCGTCCAGTTGGCGCGCGCCCGGAAACAGCGAGGCGGTGTGTGCGTCGGCGCCCATGCCAAGCACCACCGCATCGAATGCATCGGGCAGCGAGGCCAGCATGCGGCGCGCATGCCGTTCGGACGCGTCAGGCTCGCCATCGTCGGTGGTGAGGGGCAGCACATCGACCCCCCGTGCCGCCGCGAACAGGCGCTGCAACTCGCCGGCATTCGAAGCCGGGTGATCGCGCGGCACGCAGCGATCGTCGGTCGGCAACACGCGCAGGTGGCCGGTCGCGGTGGCGGCGAGCGCGGCATACGCCGGCAATGGCGTGCGGCCGCCGGCGAGCGCGAGCGTGGGGATGCGTCCGGCCTCGCGCGCATCGTACACGGCTGCCTCGAGCAGGCGCGCGAGCGACGCGGCGAGGGCGGCGCCGTCGGGATACACGTGCTCGGCCCAGGCCATCGGCTATTCGCGCCAACTGTGGCCGTGGCGCTCGGTGAGCGTGACCGCGCTGCCCGGGCCCCACGTACCGGCGGGATACGATTTCGGCGTCATGCCTGTCGCGCGCCAGCCATCGTGGATCGCATCGACCCACTGCCAGGCCGCTTCCGTCTCGTCGCGGCGCACGAACAGCGTGCCATTTCCTTCGATCGCATCGAGATAGAGGCGTTCGTAAGCGAGCCGCCGCCGGTGCGAGGCGAACTCCTCCTGCATGTCGAGATCGAGCGCGACGCGCGAGAGTTGCACGCCGCCACGGTCGAGGCCCGGCGTCTTGCTCATCAGCTGCAGTTCGATGCGCTCTTCGGGTTGAAGGCGGATCACCAGCGCATTGGGCTGGATGCCCGCGCCGGGGAAGATCGAATGCGGCACGTTGCGCAGCTGCAGGTAGATTTCGGTGGATCGACGCGGCATGCGCTTGCCGGTGCGCAGGTAGAACGGCACGCCCGACCAGCGCCAGTTGCCGACGTGCGCGCGGATCGCCACGAACGTCTCGGTGCTGCTCGCACGGCCGAGTTCATCGAGGTAGCCCTGCACTGCATGCCCATCGATCGCACCGGCGGTGTACTGCCCGGCGACAGTCTGGGACCCCACGTCTTCGCGGCCGATCGGCCGCAGTGAACGCAGCACCTTGATCTTCTCGTTGCGCACGGCGGTGGGGTCGAAGTGCGATGGCGCTTCCATCGCGGTGAGGCACAGCAGCTGCAGCATGTGGTTCTGCAGCATGTCGCGCATCGCGCCGTAGTCGTCGTAGTACTCGCCGCGGCCTTCCACGCCAACGGTTTCCGCTACCGTGATCTGCACCTGCTCGATGTAGCGCGCGTTCCAGATCGGCTCGAACAGCGCATTGCCAAACCGCAGCGCCAGCAGGTTCTGCACGCCTTCCTTGCCGAGGTAGTGGTCGACGCGGAAGATACGCGGCTCGTCGAACACCGCCGCCACCGCGTCGTTGATCGAATTCGCGCTGGCAAGGTCGTGGCCGATGGGCTTTTCAAGCAGTGCGCGCGTGCCAGGCCCGGCGAGATCCTGCGCGGCGAGTGCATTGCAGATTCCACCGTAGAAGCGCGGCGCGGTGCTGAGGTGATAGACGACATCGCCACCGCTGCGCGCCTCGCGCACGGCGTCACCGAGCCGTGTGAACGAGGCCTCGTCGCCGAGCACGGCCGGCACGTAGTCGATGCGTTCGAGCAGCCCGCGCACTTCGCGCTCATCGCGTTCAGCGGCCGGCACGAAGCGTTCGATGGATGCGGCAACGGACTCGCGGAAGCCGGCAGTGTCGAAACCGCTGCGCGCGGTTCCCAGGATGCGCAGCGCCGGCGGCAGCAGGCGGTCCCGGTGCAGGCCGTAAAGCGACGGCAGCAACATGCGTTGTGCCAGATCGCCGGAGGCGCCGAAGATCGTCATCAGGGTGGCGGGCGTGGGGCTCATGGGCGCTCGGGTCGACGGGACAGGCAAGCGTAAGCCGCGTGCAATGAAGGCCACACTGCAAACGATTACAGCCGCTCGGGCGAAGAGTACCGCGAGTATCAACGCGCCCTGCGCTGGAAGAGTGGATACCTACGTGGTCGCGCCGTCCGGCGTGTGCGCAGGCACCGACCAGTCGATTGGATGGCCCCCATGGCGCGTCAGGTATTCGTTCGCCATGGAGAAATGCCCGCAGCCGATAAAGCCGCGATGCGCGGACAACGGGGAGGGATGCGGCGCTTTCAGCACGCGGTGCCGCGCCGTGTCGATGCGGCCGCCTTTCGCTTGCGCATAGCTGCCCCAGAGCAGGAAGACGAGGTGCTCGCGTTCGCGATTGAGCACATCGATGACGTGGTCGGTGAAGCTCTCCCAGCCGCGGCCCTGGTGCGCACCGGCGCGGCCGCCTTCGACGGTCAGCACCGCATTGAGCAGCAGCACACCCTGCGCCGCCCACGGCAACAGGCAGCCGTGCGTCGGCCGCGCGATGCCCAGGTCACGCTGCAGCTCGGCGAATACGTTGGCGAGTGACGGCGGTACCGGCACCCCCGGCGGCACCGAGAAGGCGAGCCCGTGCGCCTGCCCCGGGCCGTGGTAAGGGTCCTGGCCGAGGATCACCACGCGCGTGGAATCGAATGGGGTGGCGTTGAAGGCGGCAAAGATTTCCGGGCCCGGGGGATACACCGCCACGCCCGCTGCCACGCGCTCGCGCAGGAATGCGGACAGCGCGCGCATTCCGTCGCGCTGCAGGTAGTCGCCCACGCGCGCTTTCCACGAGGCTTCGAGCCGGATGCGGTCTTCGGTCATCGCGCTATCGTCGGGAAACCGCGATGTGCCTGCAACGCGCGGCTCAGCCGGGGTCGGCCAGGCGCGAGACGCGCAGCTGGAACAGGGTCTTGGTCACCAGCAGGCGTTCTTCGATCGGCTTGAGCACCAGGTCGTTCGCACCGGCGCGCAGAAGCTCGCTCTGGTTGTCCGGGTTGGCATCGCCAGTCATCACCAGGATCGGCAGACGGCGCTTGCCATAGCCGAACTGCACGCGCAGGCGGCCGAGCAGGTCATGTCCGCTGAGCTCGCCCTTGAGGTAGACATCGGTGAGCACGAGGTCGGCGCCGATGTCAGCACCATCGCGGTGTTCATCGAAGTGCGCCAGGGCTTCCTCGACCCCGATGAAGTGCAGCACCTTCATCCCGTGCCGCTCGAGCATGCGCTTGGTCGCGGTGGCGACGACCTTGCTGTCCTCGACGTACAGCACGCGCGCGCCGGGAATCGGCTCGGGTTGCACGTAGCCGCGGATGAACTCCGCCAGCGCGGCATGGCCCAGGCCCTTGTCGAAATAATCGGTTACGTCCTCGGTGAAGCGGCGCGACTCGAGGTGCGTCTGCGCCTCGCCCGACACCACGATCACCGGTACGTACTTCTGCCCCGCCGTCGCGCGCACCGCTTGCGCGAGTGCCATGCCGTCACCGTCGGGCAGCGCCAGCGCGGTGGTGACCAGGTCGACCGGCCCGGCCGCCAGTGCCGCCCGGGCCTGCGCGATACCGTCGCAGGCGACAACCTCGACACCCGGCACTTCCTGCGCGAGCACGTCGGCGATGAGCCTGCGCACCAGTTTCGAGCCATCGACGACCATGATGCGGGTGGCCGCGGCGGACAGATGGCGAAGGTCCTGGTGGTGCGTACTCACGTCAGTCACCAGTGGAACGGGTCTGGCGCAGATAGTGACCCGTCACCAGCCCCGCGCCAAGCCAACCGATCGCACCAGCACCGAGAACTGCGACGGTGGCCCGCAACGCATCGAAGCCCTGCAGGCGGAATGCGCTGCCGTAGCTCTGCGCAAGCCGGGCGACGGGTTCGGCCAGCGCGACGTCCGCGGCGGTCAGCAGGGCCAGCGCGATCGCGCCGGCGAGCAGGCCGTAGCAGGCGCCCAGGTAGAGGAACGGGCGCCGGATGAAGCCACCGGTCGCACCGAGCAGCTGCAGGACTTCGATCTCCTCGCGCCGTGACTGGATGTCGAGCCGCACCGTGTTGCCCACCACCAGCAGCGCGCCGAGCCCCAGCAGCACGGCGAGCACCCAGGCGATCCGCTCCCCGAGCGTGAGCCAGCGGTCGAGGCGCTGGCGCCAGGCGGCGTCCTGCTGCACCGCATCCACCCCCGGCAACGTGGCCACTTCGCGCGCCAGCAGGGCGTCATCGCCACGGGGGGTCAGCCGCAGCAGGTGCGGCAGCGGGTTCTCGCCGAGCGCCTCGGCCGCGTCCGAAAACCCGCCCTGCGCACGCAGTTCCCGTAGTCCTTCGTCGGCGCTGCGCATCTCAACCGCGGCGACATCACGGCGCAGCCGGAGGGCCGCGGCCATCTCGCTCGCCTGCTGGAGCGTGCGCCCCGGTTGCAGGTAGACACTCACCTGCCGCGACTGCTGAACGTCACCGGTGAACTGCGCGAGGTTGGACAGCACGGCCCACAGCCCGAGTGGCAATGCGAGCGCGATCGCCATCACGCCCACCGTCAGCCCCGTCGCCCACGGCTTGCCCAGCATGCGGCCGAGGCTGGCCACAAAGCTGTAGACGTGGTGATCCAGCCAGCCGCCCAGTCGCGAGCGCGCACGGACGGCGTCGGCGCGGGCTGCGGTATTCGCATTCATTCGCCCAGCTCCCCCGGCGCGATGTCATCGACGAGCCGGCCGTGGTCCAGTACCAGGACGCGCTTCTTCGTGCGCCTCACCAGCGCGAGGTCATGGCTGGCGACGATCACCGTGGTGCCGCGCGCGGCCAGCGAATGCAGGAGCGCCATGATTTCCGCGGACAGGGCGGGGTCGAGATTGCCGGTGGGTTCGTCGGCGACGATCAGCTTCGGCTCGGCCGCGATGGCACGGGCGATACCCACCCGCTGCTGCTCGCCGGCCGACAGCTGCCGCGGCAGCGCCTTCCCGCGCGCGCCCAGGCCCACTTTCTCCAGCGTCGAGCGCACGCGCTTGGCGATATCACCGCGATGCATGCCGCGCAGCAACAGCGGCAGGCCGACATTGTCGCCGACGCTGCGGTCAGACAGCAGGCGGTGATCCTGGAATACGACGCCGACTTCGCGACGGTGCATCGCGATGCGTCGCCCGCGCAGCCTGCCGAGGTTCTTCTCGCCGAACAGTACGGTGCCACGCGTGGCACGCTCGGTGAGGTGGATCAGGCGCAGCAGCGTGCTCTTGCCAGCGCCTGAATGCCCGGTGATGAAAAGCATCTCGCCGGGATCGACGCTGAAGCTGACCTCGCTCAGCGCCTCATGGCCCGCATACCGCTTGCTGACGTTGTCGAAACGCAGGAGGCTCATGCGGCGAGTATCGCAGAAGCCCCGTGGCGCCCGTCGCGGACCGCGTTAGTGCTGGTTGCGCGGTGCGCGGGTGACGAGCGACTTGAGCCCGCGCGCGACCCGGGTCAGCAGGCCGGGCTTGGCAACGGCGGGCGCGGCCTTCATGGCGTCCAGCTCGGCCTTCGCACGCGGCGTGCGCGGCTGCGTGCGCGGCGCCCGTGCCGCAGGATGCGCGTGGCGCGGTTCGGGCTGCGCGTTCGCTGAAGCGCCCGCGTTCTCGACCGGCGCGCCGTCGACCGGCTTGCCGCCACGGCGACGCCGGCGTTTGCGCGGCGCGAGCGCCTCGCCGGTGACGGGATCGATCCGCGGCGGACGCGGGGTGGCTGCCGTGATCACGTCGACGAGGGGCGCCGCCGGCTCCGTGGTGCGTGCCGGACGGTCAGGCTTCGGACCGCGTGGGGGACGCGCGCCGCCACGGCTCGGGCCGGCCGCGCCAGCGCCGCTGCGGCTTCCACCGCTGCGCGGCTTGATCCCACGGCGCGCATCGTCCTCGGCTTTCTGTTCGCGGGCCTCGCGGAAGATCGCGCTGACGCTTTCCTCTTCCTCGCCTTCGATCTTGGCCCGCGGCGCGCGCGGCAATGCCACGAGCATCTCCGCCGTGACCTGCTCGGTCGGCAACTTCTGTTCGATGTAGGCCTCGATGTCCGGCAGGCTCATCGCGTAACGCTCGCAGGCGAAGCTGATCGCATCGCCCTCGGCGCCGAGGCGGGCCGTACGGCCGATGCGGTGGACGTAGTCCTCGGCATCGAACGGCAGGTCGTAGTTGTAGACGTGCGACACGCCGTCGATATGCAGGCCGCGCGCGGCGACATCCGTCGCGACAAGAATTTCAAGCTGGCCGGCCTGGAACTTCTTCAGCAGCGACTCGCGCTTCTTCTGCGGTACATCGCCACTCAGAACACCAACGCGATATCCGGCGCGCTCAAGCGACCGCGCCACGCGCTCGACGAACGCCTTGGTGTTGACGAACACCATCGTGCGCGCGCCTTCCGAGCGCGACAGCAGCGCGATCAGCAGCGGAATCTTTTCCTCGTCGGAGGGGTAGTACACCTTCTGGCGAACCTTCGCCGCGGTGATGAACTCGCTCTCGACGACGATCTTCTCCGGCTCGTTCATGTGCTCGTAGGCGAGCTCGAGCACGCGATGGCTCAGCGTCGCCGAGAACAGCAGCGTCTGCCGCGTGGTGCGCTCGGGCATGCGACGCAGCAGGAAGCGGATGTCCTTGATGAAGCCGAGGTCGAACATGCGGTCGGCTTCGTCGAGCACGCAGATCTCGCAGGCATGCAGCGAGACCACCTTGTGCTGCTTGACGTAGTCGATCAGGCGGCCCGGGGTCGCGATGATCACGTCCGCGCCGGCCTGCAGGATCTGCCGCTGCTTGTCGTAGTCGACGCCGCCGTAGACCAGCGCGAACTTGATGCCCAGCTCCGAGCCGAACTTCACCGCATCCTTGTGGATCTGGATCGCGAGTTCACGCGTTGGCGCGAGGATCAGCGCGCGCGGATCCTCCGGCTTGCGGTCGGCCAGCGCGGGCTTCTTGAGCAGGCGATCTATCACCGTCACCAGGAAGGCCAGCGTCTTGCCCGTGCCGGTCTGCGCCTGGCCGGCCACGTCGCGGCCGGTGAGCGTAAGCGGCAGGGTCAGCGCCTGGATGGGCGTGCAGCGCGTGAAGCCGGCGGACTCGAGGCCTTCCAGCAACGCGGGGTGAAGGTCGAAGGAGGTGAAACAGATGTCGGTAAGGGGCTTGTCGCTCATCAAGATCCGGGCGCGGTGCGCCAGCTGGTGCGGCTGCGCGGAATGCGCTGCCTGCCGAGAGTCCGGTCGGCATGCGCGACGCGCGGTTGGGGCACGCGGGCCATGCAGGCGTCAGAAGTGGCCGGACGGCCGTGCGGGGCTTGCGCCGCCGCCGTGGAGGCCCAAGTGTACTCCATGCCTGCACGCCGCCCGTGCGAGGATCATCAGCCACCAGTCCCCGGAGATGTATTCAGTGAGCGAGAAAGTGATGCATGTCGGCGATGCCGACTTCGAACGCGAGGTTCTGCAGGCGTCCGAGCCGGTGCTCGTGGACTTCTGGGCCGAATGGTGCGGGCCCTGCAGGATGATCGCGCCGGCACTCGACGAACTC
>SCUY01000204.1 GCA_004322525.1 Lysobacter sp.
CAGCCCTACTACTCCGCACGGCCCTGTTGGCTGCCCTCGTTGGCGCCACGCTGCCCGCGGTCGCGGCCCAGCCTTTCAACGGCACCTACCAGGCCAGCTACATGGGCATGAAGGCGACCGGCCGCATGACTATCGAGCCTGTCGGCAGCGACTGGCGCTACACGCTGCACATCGGCAATGCGATCGCCGACCTCACCCAGACGACCGTATTCGACGAAAAGGGCGGCGTGCTGCGTCCCCTCTCCGCGTCGGATACCAGCAAGGCACTGATGAAGCGCAAGCGCAAGGATGCGACGTATGACTGGTCGAGTGGCATGGCGACGTGGAGCGGAGACGTGAAGCCCGATCGCGCAGGGCCGGTGAAGCTGCAGGCGGGCGACCTGGACGCATTGCTGGTGAACCTCGCGCTTGTGCGTGACGTCACCGCCGGCAAGCCCTTGCGTTACCGGATGGTCGATGACGGCAAAGTCCGCCAGCTGTCCTATAGCGTCGCCGGGAAGGAAGCGGTGACAGTCGGTGGCAAAAACCAGCAGGCCACCAAGGTCGTCAGCACCAATGGCGACAAGAAGACCACCATCTGGGTCGTTCCCGGTGTGCCGGTGCCGGTGCGGATCATGCAGAACAACGATGGCGACGTGATCGACCTGCGCCTCGCGGACTGATCCCGTCGTCAGGCACAAAAAAGCCCCGCTTCGGCGGGGCTTTTTCTTTCAGCTTTCGTGCGGCTGCCGCTCAGTCGATCCGCCGGATGTCCGCCCCGAGCGCCGACAGCTTGCCTTCGATGTTCTCGTAGCCGCGATCCAGATGATAGATGCGGTCGATGGTGGTCGCACCATGCGCCACGAGCCCAGCCAGGATCAGCGAAGCCGAGGCACGCAGGTCGGTCGCCATCACCGGCGCCCCACTCAATTTCTGCACGCCGCGAACCACCGCGGTATGGCCGTCGATGCGGATATCCGCACCGAGACGAAGCAATTCGTTGACGTGCATGAAACGGTTTTCAAAGATCGTCTCGTTCATCACCGACACGCCATCGGCGATGCAGTTGAGCGCCATGAACTGCGCCTGCATGTCGGTCGGGAAACCCGGATGCGGCGCCGTAGTGATATCGACAGCGCGAGGCCGTCGCCCCTGCATATCCAGCGTGATGCGATCCCCATCGCAGTCGAGCTCGGCGCCCGCGGCCTTGAGCTTGTCCAGCACCGCATCCATCGTGTCTGGCCGCGCATGCGTGACGGTGACGCGCCCCCCGGTCATCGCCGCCGCAATGAGAAACGTGCCTGCCTCGATGCGGTCGGCCACCACCGAATGCTGCGCTGCATGCAGGCGTTCCACGCCATGCACCACGATGCGCCCGGTGCCCTGCCCTTCGATCCGCGCGCCCATGGCGATCAGGCATTCGGCGAGATCGACGATCTCCGGTTCCATCGCCGCGTTTTCAAGCACTGTGCGGCCTTCGGCGAGCGTGGCCGCCATCAGCACATTCTCAGTCGCGCCCACGCTCACGATGTCGAAGACGTGCCGTGCGCCGCGCAGGCGTTCCGCGCGCGCCTTGATGAAACCGTTCTCGACCGAGATCTCGGCGCCCAGCGACTGCATGCCCTTGATGTGCAGGTCGACCGGCCGCGAGCCGATCGCGCAGCCGCCCGGCAGCGACACTTCGGCATGGCCGAACTTCGCCAGCAGCGGCCCCAGCACCAGCACCGACGCGCGCATGGTCTTGACCAGCTCGTAGGGCGCGACATGGCTGTGCACAGTGGATGGATCCACCGTCACCACGCCGTCGCCCTCGTCGCCTACGCGCGCACCGAGCTCGGCGAGCACACGGATGGTGGTGCGCACGTCGTGCAGGCGCGGCACGTTGCGGATCGTCACCGGGCCGTCGGCGAGCAGCGTGGCGCACAGGATCGGCAGCACGGCGTTCTTCGCACCCGAAACGCGCACCTCGCCGTGAAGTACGGCGCCGCCGTCAACCAGTATCTTCTGCATGAGGTCAGCCCGCCGCTTCGTCGGGCGTCAGCGTCCTGAGCGCGAGGGCATGAATCTCGCCGCCCATGCGTTCACCTAGCGTTGCGTAGACCATGCGGTGCCGTGCCACTGGCAGCTTGCCGCGGAAGGCTTCGCAGATGACCGTCGCCTCGAAATGTACGCCGTCATCGCCGGCGACCTCGGCGCGTGCGCCCGGCAGTCCCTGTTCGATTAGGTCGCGGATGATGTCGGGATTCACGCTGGCGCCTGCGGCTGTGCGGAAGCTTCGACCGGGCGGCCGTCGCCTGAACCGCTTAAGATGAGAGGCTTAGCCTAGCGGAAAGGTCCCCCGACCGAAATGGCGGAACACATGGCCGATGCGGCCCAGAACCCCGGTTTCCTTGCCAGCGGCCACCGTGTATTCCGGGTGGAGGGCGAAGCGCTCGCGGCTGTCGGCGGGCGCATTGGCGACGCCTTCGAAGCCGCCTGCCGCCTGATGCTCGCCACGCGCGGGCGCATCGTCTGCATCGGAATGGGCAAGTCGGGCCACGTGGCGCGCAAGATCGCCGCCACCCTCGCCTCCACGGGCACGCCGGCATTCTTCGTGCACCCCGGCGAGGCCGCGCACGGCGACCTCGGCATGATCACCGACCTCGACACCGTGCTCGCGCTGTCCTACTCCGGCGAGAGCGACGAGATCCTCATGCTGATGCCGGTGCTGCGCAGGCAGGGCAATGCCGTGATCACGATGACCGGCCGGCCGGGGTCCACCCTCGCGCGCGAGTCCGACGCGCATCTCGATGTATCGGTGCCCGCCGAAGCCTGCCCGTTGCACCTCGCGCCGACCTCAAGTACCACGGTCTCGCTCGCGATGGGCGACGCGCTCGCCGTGGCGTTGCTGGAGGCGCGCGGTTTCACCGCCGATGATTTCGCACGCTCGCATCCGGCCGGCGCGCTCGGCCGGCGCCTGCTGCTGCATATCGCCGACATCATGCATACGGGTGACGATCTCCCGCGCATCGCTGCCGATGCCTCGGTGAGCGAAGCGCTAGTGGAGATGAGTCGCAAGCGGCTTGGTCTCACGGCGGTGACGGGCGACGACGGCCATCTGCTCGGCGTCTTCACCGACGGTGATCTGCGGCGCACGCTCGACGATGCGCAACTCGACCTGCGCCGCACCACCATCGGCGCGGTGATGACGAAGGCGCCGCGAACGATCGGGCCGGACATGCTGGCGGTCGAAGCCGCGCACGTGATGGAGCTGCACAAGATCAACGGCCTGCTCGTTGTCGATACGGAAGGCCGGCTGGTCGGTGCCCTCAACATTCACGACCTGTTGCGAGCGCGGGTGGTTTAACCACCCATTGCCATGTCGATTCCTGCCACCGACGATGATTTCACCACGCGCGCGCGCCGCATCCGGCTTGCCTGCTTCGACGTGGATGGCACGCTGACCGATGGTCGCCTCACGTTCGACAGCGAAGGGCGCGAGTTCAAGGCCTTTCATGTGCACGATGGCCAGGGCCTCGTGCTGCTCCGACGTGCGGGCATTGCCGTGTCACTCGTGACGGCACGCCGTAGCCCCATTGCCGAGCAGCGCGCCGCCGAGCTGGGTATCGAGGCGTGCACGGGTGTCGGCGACAAGCTCGCCTGCGTTGAAGGCATCGCGCGTTCGCAGGGGCTCGATCTCGACGACGTCGCCTTCATGGGTGATGACCTGCCCGACCTCCGCGTGATGCTGCGCGTCGGCCTGCCCGCTGCCCCCCGCAATGCGCAGGACGCTGTCCTGCAGGCTGCCGCCTGGCGTTCGCGTTTCGACGGCGGTCATGGCGCCGCACGTGAATTCTGCAATGCGCTGCTCGAGGCGCAGGCGCGACTCGGCCCGTTGATCGACGGGTTGCTGCAGGCGGAACCGCCCGGCATCGGGGCGCGATCATGAGCTGGCGTGGTGTGCTGGCCGTGGTGCTGGTGTTGGTCGGCCTCGCCGCCGGCTGGTCACTCTGGAGGCAGCGTGTGGTACCTGCGACTCCGCTGGAAGGTGGCCGCCCCGATTACGTACTCGAGAACTTCGAGATGATCTCGCTCGACGCGAACGGCCAGGAATCCTTCACCCTGCGCGCGCCTCGACTGACCCGTGATCCCGCAGTTCGCACGCTGGCCATCGCGACGCCGCTCTTCATCATCCCACCGCGTGCCGGGCAATCCGGCACACCCTGGGAGGTGCGCTCGAAAACCGGCTGGGTCAGTGCCAAGGGAGACGAGATCCGCCTGCGAGGGGATGTGCGGGCCACCACGACAAACGAATCGGGTAATGCGGTACGCATGGATTCCCAGCAGCTCAATGTATTTCCCGACGCGAAACGCGCGACATCGAGCGTGCAGGTCAGGCTCACGCAGCCGGGTCTTATACTCGACGGCCACAGCCTGGACGCGAAGCTCGACACCAAGCGCGTGTTCCTCAAGGACATCAAGGCCCGCTATGACCACTCCCGATAGGCTCGCGACGCTCGCCGCGATCGCCCTCCTGCTCGCCAGCGGCTCGCTGTGGGCCCGCTCCTCCGACCGCCGCCTGCCGATGGACATCGACGGCGGCTCGGCGGACTACTCGGTGGACGATAACCGGCCCACCATCATCAGCGGTGGCGTCACAATCACGCAGGGCTCACTGCGCATCACCGCCTCGCGTGCGGAGATCAGCATGTCCGGCGGCGATCCTTCCCGCGCGGTGCTGACCGGCGGGCCGGTGAAACTCAGCCAGCAACTCGATGACGGCACCCCCATGAACGCGGTCGCTTCGCGGGTGGATTACGACTTGAAGTCGGAGGTCGTCCTGTTCACCGGCAGCGTGACCATCCAGCAGCCGCGGGGTTCGCTTGCCGGCGATCGGGTCACCTACAACATGCGCAGCGGTCAGGTGGCCAGCGGCGGCGCTGCCGGCGGCGGACGGGTGAAGATGCGCATCCTGCCCAAGAGCGGCGGTACGCGCTGATGCTGCGCGCCGAGGGGCTGCGCAAGAGCTACCGCTCGCGCGAGGTCGTGCGTGACTTCGGCCTGAGTCTCGACGCCGGCGAAGTCGTCGGCCTGCTGGGCCCGAACGGAGCAGGCAAGACGACCTGTTTCTACATGATCGTCGGCCTGGTACCGGCCGATGCCGGGCAGATCCTGCTCGATGGCAAGGACATCACCGCGCAGCCGATGTATGCGCGCGCC
>SCUY01000205.1 GCA_004322525.1 Lysobacter sp.
TGTAGCCCACCAGATGGCCGAGGTGCAGCGGGCCGTTGGCATAGGGAAGCGCGCAGGTGACGAGGATGTCGCGTGACATGGACCGGGTTCGGCGCAGGGGGCGCGAAGTATCGCATGCACGGTTCGGGGCCTTGGGTTCGGGCGCCATGCAAAAAGAAACGGCCCGGTTTCCCGGGCCGTCGGAGAAGCCGGAGGCGCTGCTTCAGTGGGCGCGGACCCAAGTGGCTGACCGGCAGAAAACGAACTTGCAGCCGGTGACTTCGAGCTTGTTCCCGCCATCGACGAGCTTCACGCTCTTGACCTTGAAGCTGTCACCGCTAGACGGCTTGAAGCCCTGACCGCCGCCCCAGCCACCGGCTATGGGCTTCAGGTTCCAGAGGATGTTCATGCCGACCGTCGACTGGCCTTTCTGCTTGCCACTGCATTTCGCGCAGGTGGCGGCAGCGGAGTTCACCGCTTCCACGATCTTCGCGGCGAGCGTTCCATTCTTGGCCTCGTAGACCTCGGTGACGGTCATGACCTTGCCCGTCTCATCGTCGAGGGTCTTCCAGCGACCCAGTGGCGAATTCTGCGCCGATGCAACCAGCGGCAAGCCCAGCACCAGCAGAGCAATCAGTTTCGTGCGCATTGGTCCCCCCTCGGGATGTCTGTATTCCCCGCGCATCGCGCCGGGTCGAGTCTTTATACCGGATTCGCCCCAGTACGGAAGGGCATCGCGGCCAGTGGTTCAGCTGGGTCGAAATGAGTGGAACGTGGCGCCCGCGACCAACCACAGCCCACAATGGCGCTTGTCGCCACGAGCCATGTCCATGAATTCCGTGCTTCCCGAATGGCTACGCCACATTTCCATACCAGGCACCAGCTCAGCCTTGGGCGAAGCGGGTGTATCGGTCAGGGTGGGACAGCCGCTTGATCCGACTGCACTGGAACTGTCGGCCGGCTTCCCGATTGGCGGTGTGCTTGGCATGGAGCTGCAACGCAGCATCGAAGCGGCAGGCAAGAACGGCGGCCCCGGGGTCGGGCCTGTGTCATTGCGTAGCCGGCCTGCTTCGCACGCAGTACAGCCAGGCCTCGCGCCCATACCGGGCATCCGCAACATCATTGCTGTCGGCTCAGGCAAGGGCGGGGTGGGCAAGTCGACGGTGACGGTCAATCTGGCGCTGGCGCTGGCGCGCGACGGCGCGAAGGTCGGCATCCTCGATGCGGATATCTACGGCCCGAGCATTCCCACGATGCTGGGCCTTCGCGGGCGGCCGGACAGCCCGGATGGCAAGTCGATCGAACCGATGCGCGTGCACGGCATCGAAGCGATGTCGATCGGGCTGCTGGTCGAACAGGACACGCCGATGATCTGGCGTGGGCCGATGGCGACTTCGGCATTGACGCAGTTGCTCAATGACACGCGATGGGGCGACATCGACTACCTGTTTGTCGACCTGCCTCCGGGTACCGGCGACATCCAGCTCACACTCGCCCAGAAGATTCCGGTCGCCGGCGCGATCATCGTCACCACACCGCAGGACGTGGCGACACTCGATGCGCGCAAGGCACTGAAGATGTTCGAGAAGGTGCATGTCCCGGTGCTCGGGCTGGTCGAAAACATGGCAGTGCATACCTGCACGCACTGCGGGCACGTCGATCATGTCTTCGGGGAAGGAGGGGCGGACCGCATGGCTGGCGACTACGACGTACCCGTGCTGGGGCGCTTGCCGCTCGTGCGTTCGATTCGTGAATTCGGTGACGCCGGCGCGCCTGTCGTCATCTCCGCCCCCGAGTCACCCGCCGCGCTAGCCTTTGTTTCCGCCGCGCGACAGGCGGCGTTGGCGCTGGCCCGGCGGCCCGCCGTCGCGCGCCCGCTGTCGATTTCACTGGCGCCGGACTGAATTCGATCGTCACCCATCGCTAGAATGGCGTTTTCCACGGAAATTCCGATGAGCATCAAGTCCGACCGATGGATCCGCCAGCTCGCGCAGGAGCAGGGCATGATCGAGCCCTTCGAGCCGGGCCAGGTCAAGCAGTCCGCGGATGGGCAGCGCATCGTCAGCTATGGCACGTCGAGTTACGGCTATGACGTGCGCTGCTCGCGCGAGTTCAAGGTGTTCACCAACATCAATTCGACGATTGTCGACCCGAAGCATTTCGACAGCGGCAGCTTCGTCGACATCGAATCCGACGTCTGCATCATTCCGCCAAACTCGTTCGCGCTGGCGCGCACGGTGGAGTACTTCCGCATCCCGCGCGATGTGTTGGTGGTCTGCCTCGGGAAGAGTACGTATGCGCGCTGCGGGATCATCGTCAATGTGACGCCGCTCGAGCCGGAATGGGAGGGTCACGTGACGCTGGAATTCTCCAATACCACGCCGCTGCCCGCCCGCATCTATGCCAACGAAGGAGTTGCGCAGATGCTGTTCTTCCAATCGGATGAAGTGTGCGAGACGTCCTATCGCGACCGCGGTGGCAAGTACCAGGGCCAGCGCGGCGTGACGCTGCCGCGGACGTGACCGGGCCGCACGGGTCGGCAAGCCTGGATGCGGTCCCGCAGGTGCAGGCGCTGCTTGCTGCTGGCCGCCTTGCCGACGCGCAAGCGTTTGCGGCCGCGTTGCTGCAGCATGACCCCGACGGCGTCGAAGCCCTGCGCGCAGCGTCATATGTCGCGTTCGGTGCGGGCGATGACCACACGGCAATGGAAAGAATGGAGGGCGCTGTCGCTGCCGCTGCACGCGATCCGGCGCTGCTGTTCGAGTACGCACAACTGCTTGCTTCGATCGGCCACGTTCAGGCCGCGATCCCCGTGCTGGACGAGCTTGTAGATGCGGCGCCTTCCATGTTCATCGCGTGGATATTGCTTGGCAGGTTGGCCTACGAAATGCATGACGAGCCTGCCGCCGCCGCCGCGTTCGGCAGGGCCCATGCAATCGATCCGGCCGATGCGCAGGCGCGGCGCGGGCTTGCGGAAAGCCTGTATGCATCGGAGGCATTCGCCGAAGCGCTCGGCCATTTCATCGTACTCGCGCGGCAATACCCTGAAGACATGACCCTTCGGCTTCGTGCGGCCAGTTGCCATGCGCGGCTGGGTGACCTGGATGCCGCGCTGTCTTTTTTGGACACCGCCATACAGCAGTGGCAGGGGGAGCCCGCACCATGGTTCGCGAAGGGGCAACTGCTGGAAGACGCAGGCGATGCCACGGCAGCGCGCGTTGCATACGCAATGGCGATGCGCATAGCCCCCCAGTGGGTGGAGCCGGTGGCTGCCGCGCTCGCGCTCGACCATGCGGCGCCTGCCGAGCCCCTCCGTTTGTCTGCCGCGCAGATGGCATGCGACGTCGCGATACCCGCCGATGGTCGCGCCTCGCTGCATTACGCTCTGGGCAAAGCCGCCGATGCGGGTGGTCGCCATGCGGATGCCTGGGAGCACTGGTCGGCCGCCAATGCCGCCCGGCGTTCACAGGGTGTGGCGGAATCTCCTGCGGCGGTCGGCGCCCGAATGCGTTCGCTGCGGTCCTTCTATGCGCCTTCAAAAGTACGCCGGCTGGCGCGACCAACAGGGGCGGGTGTGCGTCCTGTACTGATCGTTGGCATGCCGCGCAGCGGGACAACGCTCGCCGAACAGGTGCTCGCCTCGCATCCGCGGATTCACGGCGCAGGTGAGCTGCCAACCTTCGCTCAACTCCACATGCGCCTGGCTGCCGAGCCTGCGGCAATGGCGGATACCTTCCGGCTCGATGCGGCGGCGAATGACTACCTTTCGGCGTTGTCGCGTCATGCCCCTGCGGATGCGGTGTGTCTTGTCGACAAGCAGCCTTACAACTTCATGTTCCTCGGGCTCGCAGCCATCCTGTTTCCTGAGACGCGCGTGGTCTGGTGCCGGCGGGATCCACGTGACGTCGCGGTCTCTATCTATGGCGAAAACTTTGGACCACAGGCCACGTATGCGACGGATCTGCAGGACATCCGTGTGCTTGTCGAAGCACACGACCGGTTGATGGCCCACTGGCGCTCCGTGCTGGACCTCCCCGTGTACGAACTCCGCTACGAGGCCCTCGTGGGCAACTTCGAGCACGAAACCCGCCGGCTTGTGGAATTCACCGGCATGGAATGGGATGCCGCATGTCTCGAATTCCACCAGACACGCCGCGTGGTCCAGACCAACAGTCGCTGGCAAGTGCGTCGGCCCGTATCAGGCCGTTCCGTCGGGCGCTGGCGCCATTACGCACCCTGGTTACGCGAAGCGGGCTTCGACATCGATCAATGCCCTGTAACCGATGACCCCCAGTGAATCCCCGACATCATCCGGCTGTGCCCCGGGCGGCGTGGCGCCTACGGTGACAGGATCGCATCGCGCAAGGAGGCGATGCAGGTAGAGAGCAACGCAGGGGGATAGGGCTGGCTGAAGTCGCCACCCCACACCGGCCCCGGCCATGCCATGTCATTGCGGAATCGTGCGACGACATGCACGTGCAGTTGCGAGACGACATTGCCCAGTGTGGCGATGTTGAGTTTTTCAGGCGAATACGTGCGACGCAGGGCATGGGAGACGACGGCGATCTCATCGGCCAGCCGGTGACTGTCTCGCGTATCGAGGTCAATCCATTCGATGGCCCCGGTGATGCGGGGTACCAGGATGAGCCATGGATACAGGGCGTTGTCCATCAGGCGCACATCGCACAGCGGCAGCGCTGCCAGCGTATGTGTGTCTGCTGCCAGCTGCGCATTCAGGCTCCATGGGTCACTCATGCAAGGCTGCTCCGCAGGAATGCGAGCGTCTGCTGCCAGGCGGCAGCGGCTGCTTCCTGGTCGTAGTCCGCACGCTGCTCACAGTTGAAGCCGTGGCCAGCGTCGTGGACATGTATCGACGCGCTGGGCAGTTTTTCGCGATGAGACGCGATATGCGCAGGCGGGATGCTCGCGTCGCGGGATCCGAAGTGCAAAAGCATGGGCGCGCGCAGGGGTTCGTCGAGGAAAGGCAGGCTGCGTGCGCCGTAGTAGCTCACCGCAGGCAATCCAAGCCGGGTGTTGGCGAGCAGGGCGACGGTTCCACCCCAGCAGAAGCCGATCGCGCCGATGGTGTATCCGTCCGCCGCCAGCGACGAGGCCGCGCTGCCTGCCAGATCGATGGCGCGATCCAGGCCCAGTGACGCAACCAGGCCGCGACCTGCGGCAATACCGGCATCGTCGTAAGCCAACTCGACGCCAGCCTGTACCGGGTCGAACAGAGACGGCGCGACCACATCGAAGCCTTCCCCTGCGAGCCGGTCGGCGACGTCGCGGATGTGGGCGTTCACGCCGAATATCTCCTGGACCAGCACCAGTCCAGCGACCGCTTCACCGCGAGGGCGCGCACGCCATGCGCGGATGGGCCCGTGCGCCGTCTGCAATTCAGTCCAGCCACCCATCGGCATCTCCATGAACGTGTCTGCGGCCGGCCAGGGCGGGTCGAGGTCCGCCGTTATACTGGAACCCCGAGGCGGCTGCCGCCACTCCGGGCTCTCGTTTCGACCCCTCCTGCGAATCCGCCATGTCTGCCCTGAACCCCACCCCGAACCCGCGTGTCGGTTTCGTCAGCCTCGGCTGCCCGAAGGCCCTCGTCGACTCAGAACGCATCCTCACGCAGTTGCGCGTGGAGGGGTACGACATCGTGCAGACGTATGACGACGCCGACGTGGTGGTGGCCAACACCTGCGGCTTCATCGATTCGGCGGTTGCCGAGTCGCTGGACGCGATCGGCGAGGCGCTCGCCGAGAACGGACGCGTGATCGTGACCGGCTGTCTGGGCAAGCGCGCGGACGTGATCCGCCAGGCGCATCCGGACGTGCTGGCGATCAGCGGGCCGGCCGACTACGCAAGCGTGATGACTGCGGTGCATGCGGCACTGCCGCCGCGACACGATCCGTTCGCCGACCTGCTGCCGCGCCGCGACGACGGTATCGGCATCAAGCTCACGCCGAAGCATTACGCGTATCTCAAGATTTCCGAAGGCTGCAACCATCGCTGCAGCTTCTGCATCATTCCGTCGATGCGCGGCGACCTGGTCTCGCGTCCGGTCGACGATGTGCTGCGCGAAGCCGAGAAGCTCGTGATGGGCGGCGTGCGCGAGCTGCTCGTGGTCTCGCAGGACACCAGCGCCTACGGTGTCGACGTGCGCTATGCCGAGCGCGAATGGCGCGGCCGCGCGTACCAGACACGCATGAAGTCGCTCTGCGAAGGGCTGTCGCAACTCGGTGTCTGGTCCCGCCTGCACTATGTGTATCCGTATCCGCACGTTGACGACGTCATCCCGCTGATGGCCGAGGGCAAGGTGCTGCCGTACCTCGACATTCCGTTCCAGCACGCCAGCCCGCGCGTGTTGCGGCTGATGAAGCGCCCAGGTGCGGTCGAGAAGACACTCGAGCGTGTGCAGAACTGGCGCCGTCTCTGCCCCGACATCACCTTGCGCAGCACGTTCATCGTGGGCTTCCCGGGCGAGACGGAAGCCGAGTTCGAGGAACTGCTCGACTTCCTCGACGAGGCGCAACTCGACCGCGTCGGTGCATTCGCCTATTCGCCGGTGGAAGGCGCGGCGGCGAACGACCTGCCCGATCCGGTGCGCGAAGAGGTGAAGCAGGAGCGCCTTGCGCGGTTCATGGAACGGCAGGCGGAGATTTCTGCCGCGCGGCTGGAAGCGAAAGTCGGCACGGTGCAGCGCTGCCTGGTCGATAGCGTCGATGGCGAGCTCGCGATCGCGCGTTCAAAGGCCGATGCGCCGGAGATCGACGGCGTCGTGCAGATCCAGAACGGCGAGGCGATGGGACTCCGTGCGGGCCAGTTCGTCGACGTGGAAATCCTCGGCAGTGACGATCACGACCTGTACGGTGAAGCCCGGCCACCAGGCGCTGATCCGCGCACCACGCCGCTTCCCGTGCTCGCTCAGGCGTAGGCGACATCCACGACGAGCACGCGGCGCGGCCCGGTCGGCAGTTGCACCTCGACTTCGTCGTCGATGCGCTTTTTCAGCAGGGCGCGGGCCATGGGCGAATCGATGCTGATGTCGCCACGGCCGGGGTCCGCCTCGTCCGGCCCGACGATGCGATAGCGCAGGGCCTCGCCACTCGCCACGTCTTCCAGCTCGATGTGCGCGCCGAAGAACACCGCGCCGCGATCGGTGGCGCTCTCCTCGACGACGCGCAGGGATGGCACGCGCCGGCTCAGGTAACGAACCCTGCGATCCAGCTCGCCGAGCTGCTTCTTGCGGTAGATGTATTCGGCATTCTCCGAGCGGTCTCCCTCGGCCGCCGCGGCGCCCAGCGCACGGACGATCTCCGGCCGCTGCACGCGCCATAGATCGTCGAGTTCGCGTTTCAGGCGCTCGAACCCCGCACGCGTGACGAGGGCCGTGCCGCGTTCCGCTGCAGGTCGCCAGCGGCCCATGCGTCAGGGAGACGCCTGGCGCCGGAGCGTTGCCTGGCCGCCGGCTTCGACAACCCGGTCGGTGCCGTCGATGCGGAACAGGCGGTCGGAGGCGGATTTGCTGTCGGGATCGAGGCGGATCGAGCCCGCTTCGTGCGTCCAGGTGCCCGTGGACGCCTCCGTTCCCGGCGCCTGCAGCCGATAGGAGCCGTCACCGCCCAGGCGCAGGCTGAGCCCATCGCCTGTGAACGTGCCCGCGAAAGTGCGTTTGTCGAACGTGCTGTTGGGGTCTTCGGGCTTGGGCGCAGGGGCTTGCACTTCGTTGGCTGCCGTGGCCGGAGCATTGGCTGCCGGCGCAGCCGCGGGGCCGGTGGGCGGTGTGCCGGGCTCGGTGCGGGAGCAGCCGCCAGCAGCGAGGGCCAGGAGGATGACGGAAGCAGGGAAACAGTTCATGCGGGAGTTGTCCGATGCGGAGAGAAAGGATTCAGCGACGACGGCCGCCCAGCAGACTGCCGAGCAGGCCACGAACGATCTGCCGGCCTATCTGGCTGCCGACGGTGCGTGCCGCCTGTTTGGCCATGGTCTCCACGATGCCCTGCCGGGTAGAAGCACGTGGCGCTGGCGGAGTCGGGCCGGGTTGCGGGGAAGCGGCCGGCTGCGTGGCAACGGTACGACGTGCCAGCGCCTCCGCCGCCGAGTCGCGATCCAGCGCGGTGTCGTAGCGTGCGCCGACCGGGCTGGCGGCGCGCACCTGCTGCCGCTCCGCCGGGGTTATCGGCCCCATGCGGCACCGGGGCGGAGCGATCAGCACCTGTTCGACCGGCTGTGGCACGCCGTCGGCAGTGAGTGTGGAGACCAGTGCTTCGCCGATCGCGAGCCGTGTCAGGGTCGCCTCGACATCGATGGCGGGATTGGGAACGAACGTTTCCGCCGCGACACGTACCGCTTTCTGGTCGCGCGGCGTGAAGGCGCGCAATGCGTGCTGCACGCGGTTACCGAGCTGGCCGAGGATCTCGCCGGGCACATCATCGGGAAACTGCGAGCAGAAGTAGACGCCCACGCCTTTCGAGCGGATCAGCCGCACCACCTGCTCGACGCGCTGGAGCAGGGCCGGGGGCGCATCGTCGAACAGAAGATGTGCTTCATCGAAAACGAAGACCAGCTTCGGGCGGTCGAGGTCGCCGACTTCCGGCAATTGCTCGAACAGTTCCGACAGCAGCCATAGCAGGAAGGTCGAATACAGGCGCGGCTTCAGCACCAGGCTGTCTGCGGCCAATACGCCGATGACACCCCGGCCCTCCGGCGTCGTGCGCATGAGGTCGGCGAGCTCGAACGCCGGCTCGCCGAAGAACCCGCGGCCACCGTCGGATTCCAGCCGCAGCAACGCACGCTGGATGGCGGCGATCGACTGGGCGCTGACGAGACCGTACTGCGTTGACACCTGTTTTCGCTGGTCGGCGACGTAGCCAAGCAGGGCACGCAGATCGTCGAGGTCGAGCAGCAGGAGGCCTTCCTCGTCGGCCAGGCGGAACGCGATTTCGAGCACACCGGCCTGCGTGTCGTTCAGTTCGAGCATGCGTGCAAGAAGCAGCGGCCCGATATCGGAGACGGTCGCGCGCACCGGGTGCCCAGCCGTGCCGAACAGATCCCAGAACACCACCGGATTCGCTTCCGGCACGTGGTCAACGAGACCGAGCATGGCCAAGCGCGCCTGCAGCCGCTCGCCCGGTACGCCGGCCATTGCCAGGCCTGCCACGTCGCCTTTCACGTCGGCCATGAAAACCGGCACGCCGATGCGCGAGAAACCTTCCGCAAGCGTCATCAGCGTGACCGTCTTGCCCGTGCCGGTCGCTCCGGCGACCAGCCCGTGCCGGTTGCCGACGCGCGGCGTCAGTTCGACTGGCACAAGGGCGGGAGGAGCGGTCTTTCCGAGCAGGATGGAAGGAGGCATCCGATGGGCCGGTTCAGCGATGAGCCGATTCTAAACATGCGCCGCCAAGCGGCCGTACACGCCCGATGGGCGTGATCGTGTTCCTTGCTCCTGCGCGGAGGCCGGGGCTACGCTCCGGGCCCCTCCCCCGGCGTGCGCCTTCACCATGACCATGAATGTTTTCCGCGCGCGCGCGGCGGTCGCGACCGCATTGCTCATCATCGCGCTGCCCGCATCGGCTGCATCCCGGCAGCAGGTGCAGGTCGATGCCCTCAACGCGCGCATGCAGGCGGCGGAATCGCGCTTCGGTCGCGCCTCGGCGGCGATGCGCAACGATGATCCGGCAGCACGGCATGAAGCCGATGCCGCGCTCGAAGACATGGAGGACGTGATGAATGCCTGCATCCGCCTGCGCGGATGCCCGGTGAATTCCATGTTGGCGACATACAAGCGCCTGCTGAAGCAGGGCATTGATGCCGATGCACCGGATGATGCCGACGACCCCCTTCCGCCCGGCATGACCGGCCACGAGGGGATCGCTTCGGCAGTGCCGGAGGCTGCGCATGCGGCTTCGCTGTTGTCGGAGGACCATCGCTTCGACCGCATGGTGCGGTACAACCCGGCGGTGCAGGAGGCGATACGTCGCTGGCTCACCGACATGCGCGGCGCGTTCCTCACCAGCTACGAGAACTACCAGACCATGCGCCACCTCATGTGGCCGGAGTTCCAGCGCGAAGCACTGCCGGAGGCGCTGCTGTTCGGCATCGTCGCGAAGGAATCGAACGGTCGCGTGCATGCGACGTCGCGCGCAGGTGCATCCGGGCCGATGCAGTTCATGCCGGCCACGGGTCGACGTTTCGGCCTGGGGCCGGATGGCAGTGGCTTCGATACCCGGTACGACCCGCGGATGGCGGCGATGGCGAGTGCCGACTATCTCAACGAGCGCATGGGTGAGCTCAATCGAAGCATCGAACTGTCGCTCGCGGCGTACAACGGGGGCGAAGGGCGCGCGCTGCGCGTTTATCAGGGCAGCGGAGGGCGCTCGTTCTGGGAAGAGCCCGTCTACAACCAGTTTCCGGCGGAAACACGCGACTACGTGCCGATGGTGATCGGTGCCGCCTGGCTGTTCCTGCATGCAAAGGAGTACGGCCTGACGTTGCCGAAGGTGGATACGCGCCCCGCACCACTGCGCCTGCTGCAATCCGCTTCCATCTACCAGCTCACCATCTGCCTCGGAAACCGTGGCGCACGCGACGGTTACATGCGCGCGCTTCGGAACCTCAATCCGCGCTACGAGGCGGACGCCTTCATCCCGGCCGGTGCGACGCTCAATGCGACCACGCGGATCGTCGGGCTATACAACCAGTACTGCACGGGCGGCAGACGTGCCGAGCTCGCGCGCGCGCTGGTAACCAGTGTCGCCTCACGCGCCGTGGTACGTACCGGCCCGCTCCAGCCGGTGGACAACGTGGGCGAGGACGAAGCACGCACCTCCATCTCTACCCCCATCGCCACCGGGGTGACCTCGCCGGTGGCGATGGAAGCGCCGCGCAACCGCGCTCCGGCCGCCTATCAGGTGCAGGGTGGCGAGACGCTCATGTCGATCGCGCGCAAGTTCGGTTGCCGCCTCCCCGACCTGGCGCGCACCAACAGCCTGCAAGCGGGCGATGCCTTGCGCGAGGGACAGATACTGCGTCTGGACGGCTGCGACGGCTGAGCACGCCAAGCGGGAGGCGCCGGCAGCGGGGCTGTCGGCGCCGGGATCGACTACCGGCCCGACGGCGCGCAACGCGCCTTCGGATCATCATTGGGATCACGCATGCCCTGCATGGCGATCGGGTCGTCCTGCTTCGGCCCGATCGCGACCGCCCCGCGGCCCGTAGCCAGGCCTGAGCCCGCCTCGCGAGCGCCCTTCGCTTCCTTGAGGTCGTAGCCGACTTTGCGTGCTGCGGGTGGTGGCGAGGGGTCGTCCTGCTTGGGGCCTATCGCGAGCGCACCGGTACGGCGTTCGTTGGTGATGTCGCGGCCACCGACTCCATCGGAATAGGTGCCCGTTGCACGGATCGGAGTTACCTGTTCCGACGTACCGTCCGAGAACGTCGCGGTGGCTCGATCGTCGCATGGCGCATCCGGTGAAATTCCGCCCTGGACGATGATCGCCGGTGCGGGCGTCGAGCCAGTTACGTGCGCGGCGGGTGCGTGGTTCGGTGGTTTCACCTGGACGGGCATCACCATCGTGGAAGCCGGTGCTGCCGACTGGGCCAGCGCCAACCCGCAGGCGAGAAGCCCGAGCGGGGCGGTGAGAAAAACGGAGTGCAATCGCATGGCGTGTCCTTTCGCATTGGAGGGAAATTGCCATGCTACGGGCCGTTGCGCCGCGGCACGTGCCGCCTGTCGGCAGGCGATCAGTGCGTCGCGATACGCGTTGCCAACCGCTGTCCGAGGCGTACAGCGGATTCGGCGCGCAGCGACGGGTCGAGCACCGCGACGCCCGGGGGCAGCAGCAGGATCACGGTCGAGCCGTAGTTGAAGCGCGCCATCTCGGCGAAGCGTTCAATGACGATCCCCGCCGCTTCGTACCGCTTCGTCGTTACGCGGTCGCCGTACTGGGGGATCTCGATGCCGCTCCAGGTTGTCTCGACACCGGAAACAAGCAACGCACCGACCATCACCATGACCATGGGGCCGAAGTCGGTCTCGAAATGGCAGACCAGCCGCTCGTTCCGCGCGAACAGCCGTGGCACCAGGTTCACGGCGCCGGGCCCGACACTGAAAAGGCGGCCAGGCACGTGAACCGTACGAACCAGCCGGCCCTGCCACGGCATGTGCACGCGGTGGTAGTCGCGCGGCGAAAGATAGACCGTCGCGAACAGGCCGTTTTCGTAGGTGCGGCCATCGTCCTCGCTGGCGAGCAGTTCCGTCGTGGTGAACGAGCGGCCCTTCGCCTGGAAGATCACGTCGCCGTCGATCGGGCCACACTGGCTGATACGGCCGTCGGCCGGCATCAGGATCGCGCGCGGATCCGGGTCCGGCGTGCGGGCACCTGGCTTGAGTCCACGGGTGAAGAAGCTGTTGAACGTCGGGTAGGAGCGGGGGTCGGCGTTCGCGGCTTCCTCCAGGTCGACGCCGAACCGGCGCGTGACCGTATCGATCAGCCAGCGGCTGAGCGCCGGGTGGCGCGAATAGGCGAGCGAGCGCGCCATCGATGAGAGCCATCGATGGGGCAGGGCATAGGTGAGGCGTGTGAGCAGGCTCATCGAGAAGCCCGGGTGAGCGCGAGCATGTCCCTGGCTATCGCGGCGGCATCGAATGGCGGTTGCACGATGCCGGCCATGCGGCCCTGTGGATCGAGTGCCACCAGCGTGGCGCTGTGATCCACGGAATAGGCGTCGGCCGGCATGCCATCGGCGGGCGGCATTTTCGCGAACACGAGGCTGAGCGAACGGGCGAAACGCTCCAACGTGGGCACATCAGCGGTCGCGGCGAGGCCGTCGCGATGGAAGGAATGCGCGTATTCGCCTACGTGGTCAGGCGTGTCGCGCGCGGGGTCCACCGAGACAAAGAGGATTCGCGGCCGAACCGTCTCCGGCAGCGACTCCCATTGCTTCTGCGCACGCGCGAGGGTGGCGAGCGTGGTCGGGCAGACATCCGGGCAGTGGGTGAAGCCGAGGAAGACCAGTGTCCAGTGGCCCTTGAGTTCGCCCGGCACCAACGCCGTGCCATCGGACTGGCGCAGGCTGAAGGGAGCGATCACGCGCGGGGGATCCATCCGGTGCATCGCCTGCAGCGCCGGGGCGTGGTTCGGCTGTGTGGGCGGGAAAACGCGGTAGGCGGCGAATGCCCCGAGGCTCGCGGCGACGAATGCGGCGATGAGGACCAGTGTCGTACGGCTCGACATGTCGGAGCGTGTTCCCGCATGCCCGGCATGCGGGCAGGACCGCGGATGATACCCGGCACCACCGGCTATAATCGGCCGTCTTTCACGTCCGCAGCCGTCATGACCGCAGGCCTTCCGTCCTTCCAGCAGGTCTCGGTCATCGACCTCATCCGTTACGGCGGCAGCCGCTTCAACTCAGCGGGGCTGACCTTCGGCCACAGCTTCGACAATGCGCTGGACGAGGCGACCCAGCTGGTCCTGCACGCGCTGCACCTGCCGCACGACCTCAGCCCGGTATACGGGGCCGCGAAGGTGACCGAGCCCGAACTTGCCGACGTGCTGGCGCTGTTCCAGCGCCGCATCGACGAGCGCGTTCCCGCCGCGTACCTGACAGGCGAGGCCTGGTTTGCCGGCCTGAGTTTCAAGAGTGATGCACGGGCATTGGTGCCGCGCTCGCCGATCGCCGAACTGATCACCTCGGGTTTCGAACCCTGGCTGGGCGAACGTGACGTGGAGCGCGTGCTCGACCTGTGCACCGGCTCGGGCTGTATCGCGATCGCCACCGCGCATTACCAGCCGAACTGGAACGTGACCGGCATCGACCTCAGCGATGCCGCACTGTCGCTCGCGAACGAGAACCGTGAACGCCTGCAGACGCCGAACGTCGTACTCCTGAAGTCGAACCTGTTCGAAGCGCTCGGCGGGCAGCACTTCGACCTGATCGTCACCAACCCGCCCTATGTGACCAATGCCGAGACCGACGCGCTGCCAGCCGAGTACGCACACGAGCCGGAACTGGGCCTGCGTGCCGGCGACGACGGGCTCGACCTCGCCCTGCGGATCCTGCGCGATGCTCCGGCCCACCTGACGGGAAATGGTTTGCTGATCTGCGAGGTGGGCGAGGCCGAGCAGGCGCTCACCCGGCTGCTGCCGGAACTGCCGCTTACCTGGATCGAGTTCAAGGTGGGACAGATGGGTATTTTTGTCGTGGAGCGCGCCGACCTCGTCGAGCACCATGCGCGCATCCGTGAACTTGCCGACGCGCGTGGCTGAGCGATCGCGCCCGACGCCATGAACACTTTCGGGCAACTGCTGCGCATCACAACTTTCGGCGAGAGCCATGGCCCGGCGATCGGCTGCGTTCTTGACGGCTGCCCGCCCGGCCTCGCGCTCGCGCCGGAGGATTTCGTGCACGACCTCGGGCGTCGTGCCACCGGGCGTACGCGGCACACCTCGCAGCGCCACGAAGCCGACGCGGTCGAGATCCTCAGCGGCGTGTACGAAGGGCGTACCACAGGCACGCCGATCGCGCTGCTGATCCGCAATACCGATGCGCGCAGCAAAGACTATGCCGCCATCGCGCAGCAGTTCCGGCCGGGCCATGCCGACTACACCTACTGGGCGAAGTACGGTCACCGCGATCCGCGGGGCGGTGGCCGTGCCAGCGCACGTGAAACCACGATGCGCGTTGCCGCAGGCGTCGTGGCAAAGGCGTGGTTGCGTGCGCATGCCGGCGTCGAGGTGCGGGGCTTCCTGGCGCAGATCGGAAGCACGCGCGCCGAGGGTTTCGATGCGCACAGTCCGGACTGGTCGGTCGTGGAAGGTAATCCGTTTTTCTGGCCGGTTGCCGATGACGTGCCCGCGCTTGAATCCGCGATGGATGCACTGCGCAAGTCGGGTGATTCGGTCGGCGCGCGGGTGAGCGTGATTGCCGACGCAGTGCCGGCGGGCTGGGGCGAGCCGGTGTATGGAAAGCTCGACGCGGAACTGGCGGCGGCATTGATGAGCATCAACGCGGTGAAGGGCGTCGAGATTGGCGCGGGCTTCGACGCGGTGACCCAGCCCGGCAGCGTGCACCGCGATGTCATGCGCAATGAACGCGGCCGCATCGAGTTCGCGACGAACCACGCCGGCGGCATCGTCGGTGGCATCAGTACCGGGCAGTCCGTGCGTTGCTCGATCGCGTTCAAGCCCACCTCGAGCCTGCGTCTGCCGGTGGAGTCGATCGACACCGCTGGCGCGGCGGTCGAGGTGGTCACCACCGGCCGCCACGATCCCTGCGTCGGTATCCGTGCAACGCCGATCTGCGAGGCGATGGTGGCGCTGGTGCTGATGGACCAGGCGCTTCGGCATCGCGCGCAATGCGGTGATGTCGCCCCGGTCGACGTACGCCTCGCCGACGCTCGAAAACCCTAGCGGCCAGTCGTCGCTGTGGGCCGGCAGGGCGATCCGCTTGCGGTTGCACCGGCGGCGCCTGCGTATGCTGTGTGCATCGCCGGGCATCGCCGGCAATCATCTTTGTTCCTGGAACCAGACATGACCCAGACATTCAACGTCGCCGTCGTCGGCGCCACCGGTGCGGTCGGTGAAGCCATGCTCCGGACACTCGCGGAACGCAGGTTTCCGATCCGCGAGCTGTATGTGCTCGCGAGCGAGCGCTCTGCTGGCGAAAAGGTCGACTTCGGCGCGCGCAGGCTCACCGTGCAGGATCTCGCCACGTTCGATCCGGCCGGGGTGCAGATCGCACTGTTCTCCGCTGGTGGCGGCGTTTCGAAGGAATACGCGCCGAAATTCGCGGCCGCGGGCGCGGTGGTGATCGATAACTCGTCCGCATTCCGCTACGACGGGGACGTGCCGCTGGTGGTGGCGGAAGTGAACCCCGCCGCGGCACGCCAGCGGCCGCGCGGCATCATCGCCAACCCGAACTGCTCGACCATGCAGATGCTGGTCGCGCTCGCGCCGATCCACCGCGAGGCGGGCATCGAACGCATCAATGTCGCGACGTACCAGTCGGTCTCCGGCACCGGCAAGCGCGCGCTGGAGGAGCTGGGCCGCCAGACCGCCGCGATGCTGAGCTTCCAGGAGGCGAAGCCGGAGGTGTATCCGGTGCAGATCGCGTTCAACGTCATTCCGCATGGTGGTGACTTCCTCGAGAACGGCTACACCACCGAGGAAATGAAACTCGTCTGGGAGACGCGCAAGATCCTGGGCGACGAATCGATCCAGGTGAACGCCACCGTCGTGCGCGTGCCGGTCTTCTACGGACACTCCGAGGCCGTGCATATCGAGACCCGTGAGAAGATCACCGCCGAGCGCGCACGCGAACTGCTCGCTGCCGCGCCAGGGGTGGAAGTGGTGGACGGGCGCGTACCCGGTGGCTACCCGACGCCGGTGACGCATGCCTCCGGCCGCGATCCGGTGTTCGTCGGGCGCATCCGCGAGGACATCTCGCACCCGCGTGGGCTCGCGCTGTGGGTGGTGGCGGACAACATCCGCAAGGGCGCCGCGCTGAACGCGGTGCAGCTGGCGGAGCTGGTCATCGGGGAATAAGGCGCATTGCCGCTGGTGGCGATGCGCGGCTAGAGTCACGGTGGTATCGGGGGAGGTGCCTGTGAGGCGATTGATGCGTTCCACCTGCCTGCTGGTGCTCGCGCTGGCGAGCGGGTCCGCGTGCGCCCTGGGGCTCGGGCAGATCCAGGTGAAGTCGCGCCCCGGGCAGCCCCTGTTGGCGGAGATCCCGGTCATCACCAGCGACGCGTCGGAGCTGGTTGAGTTGCAGGCGGGCCTCGCCTCGCCGGAGACCTTCACCCGCATCGGCCTGGAGCCACCGATCGGTGTGATCGCCGATCTCCAGTTCGTCGTGGCTAATGACAGTGCCGGCCGGCCGATCATCCGGGTGACGTCCAGCCAGCCGGTCACACAGCCGATGCTGACGTTCCTGATCGAGGTCGACTGGGGGCAGGGTCGCCTGGTCCGTGAATATTCCGCGATGCTCGCGACGCCCGGATCGGTGGCGGGCGAGCCGGTCGCACCGGTGCAGGCGCCGGTAGTGGATGCGCCTGGTGTGATTCAACGTCCTGTCGTGCCGGCCGCCACTACCGCCGCCGCACCGCAGCAGGCGGCTCCGCGTCCCACGCCGCCGCGCCCGATCGCGCAGTCACCGGCAGCCCCGTCCTCAGCGGTGGAGGTACTCCGGACCAGCCCCCCCATGGAGGCTGAGCGGGTCACGGTGCGCAGCGGCGATACGCTGAGCGGCATCGCCAGCCGTGTGGCGCCTGAAGGCGTGACGGCCGAGCAGGCGATGGTGGGCATGCTGCGCGCGAATCCGGAGGCATTCACCCGCGGCGATGCCAACCAGCTGCGACGCGGCAGTGTGCTGCGCGTGCCGGCCACGCAGGAGTTGCAGGTGGTGGAAGCGCGTGAAGCCGCGGCGATCGTGCGGACCTTCGGCCGTCAATGGCGCGAGGCACGCACCCAGCCGAAGGTGGCGGGGTCGGTTACGGCTGCCAAACCGGCCGGTGTTCCCGCGTCATCCGGGCAGCCCGCCGTGGCAGCTGCGGGTGGGCGGCTTGAAATCGTGCCACCGGGCGGCGGTCGGGCTACACGGGCAGGTCAACAATCCGGCATCGCGGCCGGAGGCGAGGGCGAGATGCTGCGTCAGGAACTGCAACAGACGAAAGAAACCCTCGCCGCGCGCGACGCCGAAGTGCAGGAACTCAGGAGCCGTCTCACCGAGCTCGAGCGCCTGCAGACGGATCAGAAGAAATTGCTCGCACTGCAGCAGAGCCAGATGGCTGCTGCGCAGCAGCGCACCGGCGAGGCGGTCGAAAAGGCTGCATCGCCGCCGGTGTCGCCATTGCCCTGGATCATCGGGGTGGCGCTGGTGCTGCTTGGCCTTGCCGTGGCCGCCTGGGCGCGTCGTAGGGCCCGCACGCCCGATTTCCGTACCGCGACGGCAGGGACGCCGTCGATTGCCGAGGCATTCGGGGCCACCCCCGTCATGCCGGATCCGAAGGTCACGCCCGCGCCGGCTCCGGCTGCCGCGGACATCACGCCCTCGTGGCAGAAAGCCGCGCCCTCGCGCGCCGCCGCGCCGGCCGCTGTGCCTGAGCCCTCTGCCGCCACGGGTTGGCGCGCACCACTGGCGGAAGAAGCGGTTGGCCTGGCGCCGGAAGTCGATGCATCGAATGCCGAGCGCCTCGAACTTGCCCAGGCCTGCCTAGATCTGGGCGACACCGCCAACGCACGCCGGTTGCTCGACGAGGTCGCGTCCAGCGGCGATGCCACCGCGCGCGGCGTCGCCAGCCGCATGTTGCGGACCATCGAATGACCCAGCCCCCGGCCATCGCGCCGGTCGAGGTATCCGTCCAGCGCTACGCCCTCGCGGTCGAATACGACGGCGGCGCGTTCAGCGGCTGGCAGCGGCTGAGCCCGCATGGCGAACCCGAGCCCACCGCACGGCCGACAGTCCAGGCCACGGTCGAGTCAGCGCTTTCCTTTGTCGCCGGAGGCCCGATCCACGTGGTCTGCGCCGGCCGTACGGACGCTGGCGTGCATGCGACGGGGCAGGTGGTCCACTTCGATTCCCCGGTTCTACGCGACCCGCGCAGCTGGGTGCTCGGCACCACGTCCCGCCTGCCGCCCGACGTCTGCGCCCGCTGGTGCGTTGAAGTAGCGGCGGACTTCGACGCCCGGTTCTCCGCGCGGGCACGACGCTACCGCTACCGGATACTCAACCGTCCGATCCGGCCGGCATTGCACCGCCAGGCCCTGTCCTGGGAGCGCCGCCCGCTTGACGCCGCCGCGATGCACCGTGCCGCACAGTCGCTTCTTGGCGAGCGGGATTTCAATTCCTTCCGGACCGTGCATTGCCAGGCCGCCCACGCCCGGCGTGAGCTCCAGGAGATCCACGTCCGGCGCGACGGCGATATCGTGGAGGTGGAAGTACAGGCGAACGCGTTCCTGCATCACATGGTCCGCAATATTGTCGGGAGCCTGCTGATGGTGGGTCGAGGCGAAAGGCCGGAAGGCTGGATCGCCGACGTACTGGCCGGACGCGACCGGGCCCTGGCCGGGCCCACGGCACCACCGACCGGCCTGGTCTTCCTGGGGCCCCGTTATCCAGCCAGTTGGAATCTTCCTCTCGAGGTCACGCTGTGAATCGAACCCTGTTCAGAACCCGGATCAAATTCTGCGGTTTCACCCGGCCCGGGGACGTGCGCCTGGCCTGTGAGCTCGGCGTTGACGGCATCGGCTTTGTTTTCGCGGCGCGCAGCAAGCGGCGGATCGCCCCGGAAGAGGCGCGCGCGATGAGGCAGGCGCTGGCACCGCTGGTTGATGCCGTCGCACTGTTCCAGGACAACAGTCTCGACGAGGTGCGCGACGTGGTCCGCCAGGTGCGCCCGACCCTGCTGCAGTTCCACGGCAATGAAGACGACCCCTTCTGCCGCAGTTTCGGCCTGCCGTACCTCAAGGTGGTGCCGATGGGCGAGGAGATCCTCGCCCCGCACTACCTGCAACTGCGCTTCCCCGGCGCGGCCGGGTTCCTGCTCGACAGCCACCGGGCGGGCGAGTCCGGCGGCAGCGGGCGTACTTTCGACTGGACGCGCGTCCCGAGGGATCTCCAGAAACCCTTCGCCTTGGCAGGTGGCCTGACCCCGGAGAACGTATTCGACGCGGTCTCGATGGCGACGCCCTGGGCAGTCGATGTCTCGAGCGGAGTCGAGATCGAGCCGGGCATCAAGGATGGCGAGAAGATGCGGCGTTTCGTCGAGGAGGTACGTCGCGCCGACTGCCGTATCGACGCTGCCGTCGCCGCCTGCTGATCGCCTAAACTGGCGGGCCGCCGTGTGGCGGTCCTCCTCGTGGCCCGCATGCCCGTCGTCCCGGTCGATTTCCATGCCTATCCAGATGCTGACGGCCATTTCGGCCGTTTCGGCGGCCGTTTTGTCGCCGAGACGCTGATCGGCCCCCTGCAGGAACTGGCTGCCGCCTACGACGCGGCACGTGCCGACCCGGCGTTCGTCGAAGCCTACGACCGCGACCTCGCGCATTACGTCGGCCGCCCCAGCCCGATCTACGAAGCCGCGCGCTTGAGCGAAGAGGTCGGCGGCGCGCGCATCCTGCTCAAGCGCGAAGACCTGAACCACACCGGCGCGCACAAGATCAACAACACCATCGGCCAGGCGCTGCTCGCCAGCCGCATGGGCAAGACGCGGATCATCGCGGAAACCGGCGCGGGCCAGCATGGCGTGGCGTCCGCTACCGTCGCCGCTCGGCTTGGCATCGAATGCGTCGTCTACATGGGCGCCACCGACATCGAGCGCCAGAAGATCAACGTCTACCGGATGCGATTGCTCGGCGCGACGGTGGTGCCGGTGACCAGCGGTGCCGCGACGCTGAAGGACGCGCTCAACGAGGCGATGCGTGACTGGGTGACGAACGTGCGCGACACGTTCTACATCATCGGCACCGTCGCCGGCCCCGATCCGTATCCGCGCATGGTGCGCGACTTCAATGCGATCGTCGGCCGCGAGGCGCGTGCGCAGATGCTCGCCGAATACGGCCGGTTGCCCGACGCCGTGACCGCCTGCGTCGGCGGCGGCAGCAACGCGATCGGCATCTTCCATGCCTTCCTCAATGATCGCGACGTGCGCCTTGTCGGCGCGGAAGCCGCGGGTGACGGCATCGAGACGGGTCGCCATGCCGCATCGCTCGCCGCAGGCCGCCCCGGCGTGCTGCACGGCAACCGCACGTATGTCATCTGCGACGACGACGGCCAGATCACCGAGACGCATTCGGTCTCCGCCGGGCTTGACTATCCAGGCGTCGGCCCGGAACACGCTTTCCTCAAGGACAGCGGACGCGCCGATTACGTTGGCGTGACCGACGACGAGGCCATCGCTGCTTTCCATCGCCTCGCGCGCCTCGAAGGCATCCTGCCGGCGCTGGAGTCGAGTCATGCGATCGCACAGGCGATCAAGCTTGCACGCACGCTCCCGCGCGATGCGCTGGTGCTCTGCAATCTCTCCGGCCGTGGCGACAAGGACGTGCACACGATCGCGTCCCGCGAAGGCATCGTGTTCTGACCACGCGCTCCCTGACGGCATTCCAATGAACCGAATCGATTCCCGCTTCGCCGCCCTGCGCGGCGCCGGCCGCAAGGCACTCGTCCCGTTCCTCACCGCTGGCGATCCCGCCCTGGAAACCACCGTGCCGGCGATGCACGCGCTGGTCGAGGCCGGCGCGGACGTGATCGAGCTCGGCATGCCGTTCTCCGACCCCATGGCGGATGGCCCGACAATCCAGCGCAGTTCGGAACGTGCGCTCGCTCGCGGCGTCGGCACCGACTACGTTTTCGGCTGCGTGCGCTCCTTCCGCGAGCGTGATGTGCTGACGCCGGTGGTGCTGATGGGCTATCTCAACCCGGTCGAGATCCGCGGACCGGTCGCTTTCGCGCAACAGGCCGCCGAGGCCGGCGTCGACGGCATACTGCTCGTCGACCTGCCGCCGGAAGAGGCGCGCGAATTCCGCGATGCCTTCGACACCGCCGGCGTGGTGTTGATTCTGCTGGCGTCGCCGACCACGTCCGATACGCGCCTGGCGATGCTGCAGTCGCTCGCTCGTGGCTATCTCTATTACGTGAGCTTCGCTGGCGTGACCGGTGCGAGCCAGCTCGACGCGGGCGTAGCCGGCGGGCGCCTGCGCCTGATCCGGTCCATGACCGACGTCCCCGTGGTCGCCGGATTCGGCATCAAGGACGCCGCGACCGCCGCGGCGATGGCGGTGGATGCCGACGGCGTGGTGGTGGGCAGCGCGCTGGTCGCGGCAATGGCCGAGGCGACCGATCCGGCAGCGGCTGCACGTGCATTTCTCGGCCCGCTGCGCCTGGCGCTCGACGCCTGAACCGCGGGGGCCGTCAGCCCCCTGCGCTACACTGCCACGCTGGCCGCACGGGGCCGAATGACCGGAAAAGGGGAGCCTTCCGCATGTCCTGGCTCAAGAAACTCATGCCTTCGGGCATCCGCACCGAGGGCTCGTCCCGCCGCCGCAGCGTGCCGGAAGGGCTGTGGGAAAAGTGCGACCGCTGCGCTGCAGCGCTCTACCGCCCCGAGCTCGAGGAAAACCTCGAGGTCTGCCCGAAGTGCGGTTTCCACATGCCGATCCGCGCCCGCGCGCGGCTGAAATCGCTGTTCGACCCGGGCAGCATGCGCGAGATCGGGGCCGATCTCGGCCCGGTCGACGTGCTCAAGTTCCGCGACCAGAAAAAGTATTCCGATCGCATCCGCGCGGCGCAGAAATCCACCGGCGAACGCGATGCGCTGGTGGCGATGCAGGGCAGTCTCGACGGCCACGATCTGGTCGCGTCTTCCTTCGATTTCGCCTTCATGGGCGGCTCGATGGGTTCCGTCGTTGGCGAGCGCTTCACCCGGGCGGCGGAAGCGGCGCTCGACATCGGTGCTCCGTACGTTTGCTTCTCGGCCAGCGGCGGTGCGCGCATGCAGGAGAGCCTGTTCTCTCTCATGCAGATGGCCAAGACATCGGCGGCACTCGGTCGCCTTCGCGCCGCGAGCCTGCCGTACATCTCGGTGCTCACGCATCCCACGACCGGCGGTGTGTCCGCCTCGTTCGCGATGCTGGGCGATATCAACATCGCCGAACCCGAAGCGCTGATCGGCTTCGCCGGCCCGCGCGTGATCGAGCAGACCGTACGCGAGAAACTGCCCGAAGGTTTCCAGCGTTCGGAATTTCTCGTCGAGCATGGCGCGATCGACCTGATCTGCGACCGCCGACAGATGCGCGAACGCCTTTCGCAACTGCTGGCCTTGCTGATGAAGCAGCCGGCACCGGTCGCGGCCTGAACGACGCCCGCTGTGGGCGGAAAGACAATCATCGCCGCCCAATGAAATAGTCGCGCCCTTCGCGTTGTTCGCGAACTGAAGAAACCAGCTCATGACCCGTAGATATTTTGGTACCGATGGCATCCGTGGACGCGTTGGCGAGGGCTCGATCTCCGCCGACTTCGTGTTGCGCCTGGGCAATGCCTATGGGCACGTACTGCGCGCCAGTGCACCTGCATGGCGCAAGCCGGTGGTGATCATCGGCAAGGACACCCGCATTTCGAATTACATGTTCGAGGCCGCGCTGGAGGCAGGCCTGGTCGCGGCGGGCGTGGATGTGCAACTGATGGGGCCGATGCCCACTCCCGCCGTTGCCCACCTCACCCGCTCGCTGCGCATGGATGGCGGTATCGTCATCTCGGCCTCGCACAATCCACATCACGACAATGGCATCAAGTTCTTCTCGGCGCAGGGCGAGAAGCTTGGCGATGACAACGAACTCGCGATCGAGTCGGCGCTCGACCTGCCGTTCCGCACCGTGGCATCGGAGGAGCTCGGCAAGGCGATCCGCACGCGCGACGCGCTCGGCCGTTACGTGGAGGCCTGCAAGAACTCCGTGCCCAAGGGCTTCGATCTAGGCGGCATGCGCCTGGTGCTCGACTGCGCGAACGGCGCGACGTACCAGATCGCGCCCGTCGTGCTGCGCGAACTTGGCGCGCGGGTGGCAACACTTGGCGTCGAGCCCAACGGGGTCAACATCAACGACGGCGTCGGCTCGACGCATCCGGAATTGCTGGTACGCCATGTGCTGGAGACGGGTGCGGATCTGGGCATCGCCTTCGACGGTGACGGCGATCGCGTGCTGTTCGTCGATCGGCAGGGTGTTGTTCGCGACGGCGATGACCTGATCTACGTACTTGCAGCGGACTGGCGCTCCAGCGGCCGCTTGCAAGGCCCGGTGGTGGGCACGCTGATGAGCAACTTCGGGCTCGAGCAGGCGCTCGGCGCGCTGGGCATCGAATTCCTGCGCGCGAAGGTGGGCGATCGCCAAGATCGGAAGAGC